>JBPOET010000319.1:0-3011 GCA_051251675.1 Parasphingopyxis sp.
GGCCAAGGATGTCATCAAGTCCGGCGGCGAATGGATAAGCTCGATCGAGCTTGAGAATGCCGCAGTTGGCTGTCCGGGCGTAGCGGAAGCGGCGGCGGTTGGTGTCTATCATCCCAAATGGGACGAACGGCCGCTGCTGCTGATCGTCAAGAAAGATGGGGCAGAGTTGAGCGGCGAGGATGTGACCAATTACCTCTCGGACAAGATCGCCAAATGGTGGATGCCGGATGAGGTTAAATTCGTCGACGAGTTGCCCCACACCGCGACGGGCAAAATCCTGAAGCGTCAGATCCGGGACGAGTATAAGGATTACAAGCTGGCGACGGCCTAGAAGAGCTCGCCTTGTGGGCCGGCCGGTGGGCGGAACAGGTCTGAACGCAACGCGATCCTTTCCTGATTGAGACCATGTTTGCGGCACGCTTTGGCAAAACGCGTGCTAATAAGCTCCGCCCATGGGCCAGCGCCGCGCATCCGCGTGAAGAAGCGCGGGTCATTGTCGCGGCCCTGCCGGATGGACCGGACGATGTTCATCACCTTCTTCGCACGATCGGGATAATATTCGTCGAGCCAGGCGCGGAACAGGGGCGCAACTTCATGCGGAAGGCGTAGCGGAATGAAGAAAGCAGCCTTAGCCCCCGCTTCGGCAGTAGCTTCGACCAGATGTTCGATTTCATGATCGGTGATTGCCGGAATGACCGGTGACATGGAGGCATAGACCGGGACGCCGGCTTTGTTGAGCGCGGTAATCGCATCCAGTCGCTTGCGCGCCGAGGGTGCCCGGGGTTCGAGCGTGCGATGGATCGTGGGGTCGAGCGACGTCACGGATATCGCAACGGCGACAAGATCGTCCTTCGCCATGTCGGCCAGCAGATCGATGTCGCGTAAAACACGGTTCGACTTGGTCGTAATCGTCAGCGGGTGGCGGGTTTCAGCGAGGGTCGCGATACAGTCGCGTGTGATCCGGAAACGGTTTTCAATGGGCTGATAGGGATCGGTGTTGGTACCCATCGCAATCGGCGCGGCGCGATAGCCTCTCATCCCCAGCGCCTCGCGCAATAGCCTCGGCGCATCCGGTTTGGCGAACAGCTTCGACTCGAAGTCGAGGCCGGGCGAAAGATCGTGAAAGGCATGGGTCGGACGAGCAAAACAATAGATGCAGCCATGCTCGCACCCACGATAGGCATTGATGGAGCGATCGAACGGAATATCGGGCGAGCGATTGCGCGAAAGGATCGTCTTTGGCCGTTCGATGGTGACATGGGTGCGCGGCGGTGGAGCAGGGCCGTCAATCTCTTCACGCGCGTCAAGCCAGTCTCCATCATGCTCCCGCCCGGCCAGGTTGAACCGGCCCGACGGCGCATTGGCTGTTGCACCCCGACCTTTGGTTTTCGAAGAGAACATAACAGGAACAGCTTGCCATAGGCAGAGCCATCGCGCAATGTAGAAAGTTAAAAGAGCGGAGAGTTTCGATGAAGATCAGTCTTGTTCCGGCCATATTGGCGCCCATTGCCCTGCTTGCAGCATGCTCGACGAATAGCGAACCGGAGGAGACCGCCGGGGGCGATGCAGAGACGAGCGAACCGGCTGAAGCAAGCGATAGCGACCTTCTGCAACTCGATACCGAGGCCGAAGCGGGGACGACCCTGGTCTCGTCAAACGGATCGGCCCTTTCCTTCGACCCCGATTGCGTAATCACTGAAACGGGCATTGCAGGCGTTGAGAACCCTGCATCGCTGCGCGATTTTGTAGAGGCATTTCCGGAGGAAACCGCCCTGCGCTTCGAACCCGCTTATATGGTCGATTTCGGAGCCTTGTGCGCTCTTTCAGGCGGGGAAGACGCGATCTGCGTGATCTTCGAAAGCTATGATGTCGAGGCTTATGACGGCGATATCGAAGTCATGGCGATGGGCGTGTATGCCGATGAGTGCCGAACGGCGGAGGGTGTCGGCCCGGGAACCAGCGTCGCGGATGCAGTGGCCGCCTATGGCGCTGCGCGTTTCGGGTTCAGCTATGACAATGAAGGGCGCGAATATGTGTCCTTCGCAGATGCGCCCGACGCCTATAGTTTTCGCGCGGAATCCGCGATTGGCGAAGCAATTGACGGAGATGCTTTAACGGCACCCGGGCCCCATGGCGGCGACTATGCGGGCGTTGAGGGCGACAGCTATTTCGAAACCATGGTTGCCCAACCCGATGCCCGGCTATGGGAAGTCTGGGTCTCTACGCCTCATTGAGGCGCGGCATCAGCTCCACGAAATTGCATGGCCTGAACCGGCTGTCGAGCTGGGTGGCGAGAATGTCGTCCCAGCCATCCTTCACAGCCCCGTTGGAGCCGGGCAGAGCGAAGATATAGGTGCCACGCGCCACGCAGCCACAGGCACGCGATTGTATGGTGGATGTTCCGATCTTGTCATAGCTGAGCTGGCGAAACAGTTCGCCAAAGCCCGGTATCGGCTTATCCTGGACCCGCTCAAGCGCTTCGGGAGTGATATCGCGGCCCGTAAGCCCGGTTCCGCCGGTTGTGATGATACAGTCGATTTCAGGGTCGTCGATCCAGGCATGAAGCCGGGAGACAATTTTGGACATTTCATCGCGAACGATCTGGCGAGCGGCAAGAATATGTCCGGCATCGGCCAGTCGCTGCTCAAGGATATCGCCTGAGCTGTCCTGTTCCAGATTGCGGGTGTCCGATACCGTCAGGAGTGCAATCCTGAGCGGCTTGAACGCCGCGGATTCATCAATCGGCAATGCGCGATCCCCCCTGGCCCGAAAGGCGGACAGCAACGGCACCCGCCGTGCCCGGGAATCTTGGCCACATGCCTTGGGCGAGTGCGCTCAGGCTGGTTGCCTCTTCACCCGCATTGCGCTGATACATCCAGTAGTTGCGCAGGATGATGGGAACATAGCCGCGCGTCTCATAGAATGGGATGCTTTCGATATAGAGTAGCGGATCACCGCGATCGCGCAGACGGCCTTCCCAGTTGGCCACCGCGCCGGGCCCGGCATTATAG
>JBPOET010000032.1:0-10527 GCA_051251675.1 Parasphingopyxis sp.
GGCCGGTGCGGCGACGTTGCTCTAGCAACGTTCTGACAAATACGTCTCGCTAAACCTTCACCAGCATCTTGCCCGTATTCCCGCCTGTAAACAGCCCGATAAACGCATCGACCTGGCTTTCGAGCCCTTCATGCACGGTTTCCTGGCTCGTCAGTTTCCCGGCCTGCAGCATCGCGCCCATATCCGCATGAAATTCGCCCATCCGCTCCATGAACTGGGTGACGATGAAACCGCGGACATTCAGTCCCTTGCCGATAATGTTCATGATGTAGCGGAATTCCATCGGCTCGGTGCTGTTATAGCCCGAGATCATCCCGCATTCGGCAAAGCGCGCGCCGGGATTGGCGACCGCAAAGGCCGCATCCAGATGCTCGCCGCCGACATTGTCGAAATAGACGTCGAGCCCGTTTGGCATCGCCGCCATCATCTTGTCGAGCAGCGGCCCTTCCGCCTTGTAATCGATGCAGTCGTCGGCGCCGAGCGATTTAACCCAGTCGCATTTCTCCTGTCCGCCGGCCGAGCCGATGGCGGTCATGCCCTTGGCCTTGGCGACCTGGATGACGGTCGAGCCGACCGCACCAGCCGCACCGGAAACGAAAACGATATCGCCTTCCTTGGCGCTCGCCACATCGAGAAGGCCGAAATAGGCCGTCATGCCCGGCATGCCGAGAAAGCCGAGAAAGGACTGAACGGGAATGCCCAGATCGGGCAGCTTCTGCGCTTCGGCCGCATTGACCACCGCCTCGTCGCGCCAGCCGGCCCCGTGCTGGACCATATCGCCAACGGCAAATCCCTCGGCTTTGCTTTCGACGACCTCGCCGATCGCTCCGCCTTCCAGAGGGGCACCGATCGCAAAGGGCGGGACATAGCTTTTCACATCGCGCATGCGGCCCCGCATATAGGGATCAACGGACAGCCACTGATTGGCCACCCGGATCATGCCGGGGCCCATTGGCGTCTGTTCGAATTCCTTGAGCTCGAAATGCTCGGAGGCAGGCATAGCTTCGGGGCGGGATTTCAGGTGCCAGGCGCGGGCCATAATATTCTCCTATCGGGCGATTCGGGTTTTTTATTGAAACTTATGGTAGCAGGATAGACGGCAAAGGACAGGGCGGGATCGCCACTGCCCGATCAAAATTTCACGATCCGGCCGTCATCATATTGCACCGATATTCGGCCATCGCTAAATATCAAGCACCGCCCGGGACGGGCGGCCATTCCGGCGGTGCGGGGCTGTAGCTCAGTTGGGAGAGCGCTGCGTTCGCAATGCAGAGGTCGGGGGTTCGAATCCCCCTAGCTCCACCACCGCCGGCCCCACCAAAATCAGGCATGCGCTGCGTCAGGCCAGTCCAACGCACCGGGGCCGGCATCCGCGCGACCCGACGCGCTGACGGAATCCTGCTATCGATTTTTTCACCTTGATTCTGGTGTTTACGATATGCAAGGTAGTTTCGTTATAAAACTGAGTAATAAATGAAACAGGGCATTTCGCCCGGCAATGCGGCATCGCAATCCTGCCATCGGATCGAAAACCATGGCGGGCGGGAAGAGGGGTCCCGAGCCTGTCGCGCCAGTCGAGATCGCCGAACCTGGAGTGTCTGCCTGCCATGACATAGACATTTGCGGCCCTGATGCCGCTGGACGGGCCGACACCCCTCGGCGCCCCCGGATCGAGATCCGACACCGTTAGATATTATCGAGGTAGCGAGGTTCGCAGCCTGCGGGCAGCTTTGCCTTCTATCGCTCTCAACTCCCTCCAACCTTTCCAAGCAACAAGGATTCCATTGTGAAAAAGTCCATTCTGCTCGCCAGCGCCGCCGCCATCTTCGCCGCCGCTCCGGTCCATGCCCAGACCGACCCGACCCCGGCCGAAACGGCCGAAGAGGGCAATTTCGATACGAACATCATTCTCGTGACCGCAACCCGGCGCGCAGAAGACGTCCAGAGCGTTCCCATTTCGGTTTCGGTTATCAGCGGCGATCTCGTCCAGAATGCCGGCGTCGACGATATCCGCGATTTCTCCCAGCTCGCGCCGAGCCTTGTCGCAACGACGGGCCAGTCCTCGTCCAACGCCACCGCACTCTCGATCCGCGGTATCGGAACGGCCGGCGACAATCCGGGCTTCGAACCGGCGGTCGGCGTATTCATCGACGGCGTCTATCGTGCCCGCGCCGGTGTCGCGCTGAGCGAACTCCCGCCAGTTGAGCGCGTCGAAATACTGCGCGGCCCGCAGGGCACGCTGTTCGGCCGCAACACATCGGCCGGCGCGCTCAGCGTCACCACCCAGATGCCCGAATTCGATCTCGGCGGATTCGTCGAGGGCAGCTATGGCAATTACGACGCCTTTGAACTGCGCGGCGGCATCACCGGTCCGGTCACCGACAATATCGCGCTCCGCCTCGACGGTATCTACCGCCAGCGCGACGGCTATATCACCGATGTCAATTCGGGCCGCGATATCAACACGATCGATCGCTATGCCGTGCGCGGCCAGGGCCTGTTCGAGAATGAACGCCTCACCATCCGGATCATCGCCGACTATGCCGATACCGACGAGGAATGCTGCGGCGCCGTCAACCTCGTCTCGGGCCCGACCGCAGGCGCGCTCAACCTGATTGCCGGCCTTGCCGGCAATACCGGCGTTGCAACCGGCGATCCGGAAAACCGCACCATGGCTATCACGCCGGGTCGCAATTATAACGAGGCCGTCGAGGAATGGGGTATTTCGGCGCAGATCGACTATGAGTTCGACGCCTTCACCCTGACCTCGATCACCGCGTTCCGCGACTGGCGCTCACTGCGTAACCAGGACATTGACTATTCGGGCGCCGACCGCGCCTATCGCGACGGATACCGGACCGGCCTGGAAGACTTCACCCAGGAAATCCGGCTCCAGGGCACCGCGTTCGACGACCGGCTCGACTGGCTGGTCGGCGCATTCTATCTCAACGAAACGCTGACCCTGCGCGACACCGTCCGCTTCGGCACGCAGGCCAACCAATATGTCGACGCGCTGTTCGCCTTCAATCCGTCGGCGGGTTTCGAATTCTTCGACAGCTTCGGCCCCTCGGTTCCGGAATTCGGCCAGGTGCTGCTCGCCACCAATCCGCAGCTCGCGGCGGCCGCGGCGGCCAACCCCGCGCTGTTCGCGCTGTTCAACACGCCGCTTCCGGGCAACCCGGCCGGCTCCGGCCAGCAGGCGGACAATTACACGGTCGATACCGAGGCGATTGCGCTCTTCACCCATAATGTCATCGACATTACCGACGAACTGTCGCTGACCCTGGGCCTGCGCTGGAACCATGAGGAAAAGGACATCACGGCCAGCCTCAATGCCAATGTGCCGGCGTGCGGTTTCTTCGCCGACCCGGCGACCGCACCCTATAGCAACCTCATCCTCGCCAATGTCCCCGCCGCTTTCCTGCTCGCCTGCAACCCGACGGTGAACAGCGAATTCAACGGCAATTATGCGGGCGGGTTCAGCGATGACGAGTTCACCGGTACGGTGCGCCTCGCCTATCAGGTCAACCCGGATGTGCTGGTCTATGCGGCCTATGACCGCGGCTACAAATCGGGCGGCTACAATCTCGACCGCGCCGGTTTCGACACGGTATTGCTCGGCGGCAACGGCCCCCAGCTTACCGACCTGCAGTTCGAGGCCGAAACCGTCGACGCCTATGAGATCGGACTGAAGACCAATTGGGGCCGCGAGTTCACCCTCAATGTCGCCGCCTTCTATCAGGACTTCAGCAACTATCAGCAGCTGGTCTTTTCCGGCACGAGTTTCTTCGTGCAGAATGTCGAGCAGACGATCTCCAAGGGTTTCGAGATCGACGCGACGATCCGTCCCGTGCGCGACCTGACCTTCCAGCTCGGCTATGCGCTGACCGATGCCGGATTCGATCCGAGCAGCAACCTCGCCGGAACGCCGCTTGCCGGCGCCGAGGGGCTGCAGCTGGTCAATGTGCCGCGGCACACGCTGACAGGCGCGGCGACCTGGACTCCGGCCCTCACCAACGGACTTGACGGCCTGCTCCATGTCGATGCCCGCTTCAACAGCAGCACGGCCACAAGCGCCGCCGGCCGCGGCATCACCGACAATGAGCCCTATGGCATCATCAATGCCCGGGTTGGCCTGGTTTCGTCCGACGAAAGCTGGCGGCTCGAATTCTTCGTCGAGAATCTTCTGGACACCTATTACAATGTCCAGACTTTCGCGGTTCCCGAACAGACCGGCACCTTTGCCGGCTATCCGGGGGCGCCGCGCCTTTACGGCATCTCGGCACGGTTCGGCTTCTAGCGAACCCGGAATTCCGAATTGAAAAAGCCGGTGCAGTTCGCTGCGCCGGCTTTTTCTTTGCCATGGGCGAATGGGCCTGGTTGGCCGTAACGAGACACGGCCCGCGGCTTTGCCTATAGAAGGGTGCATGACGATTGGGGCGCAGGGTCTGGGCGGTGTGAGCGTGGCGGCGGCCACACTGCGTCCGCTCGACGCGATCATCCAGGAAGCGGCGCTCGACCGCGAGGCCGTACTCAGCGCTGCGCACCTTCCCGGCGACCTGCTCGACCCGGGTCATGAAGGCCAGATCAGCCTTGGCGACTATTTCCGTCTGAGCGAACAGATCGCGCTCGCCATCGGCGATGAAACGATCCATGTTTCGGCGCGGCCGCTTATGCTGGGCACATCCGATTTTATCCGCGACCGGCTCCGCAGCGCCAAAACGGCTCGGGACATGCTGGATATCCTCGCCGCCAGCTACAATGTGATTCATGGCGGGCGCTACAACAGGGTGACGCAGGCGCGCGAGGAGCTGTGCTTCGTCATGGACGACAGCGAGTTTCCCTATGCGATTCCCAAGGACGATCCGTTCATCCTGTTCTCGCTCGAAGCCTTGCTCGTCTATGTTCATGTGCTGCTGCGATCGAGCAGCACCGCAGACACGTCCCTCCCCGTCCGCAGCCTCCGTACGCGTCGGACAAAAGGAGGGGCGCCCAGCCCGTTGGCCGATTGGGGCGTACCCATCATGCATGGCGCGCGGTATTTCGCGCTGCACTATGATGCGTCGATAGCCGACTGGCCGGTCGACCCGGCGTCCTGCCCGGTGCTCAGCTCGCGGACAATTTATGGCGGTATCGCACGTACGCTCGATCAGCTGGGCAACACGGAAACGGCTGGCGGCGATATTGTAGAGCGTACCGCCCAGGCCTTGCGCGACGGGCTGGGGGATCAGCAGAATGTAGCCCGGCATCTCGGCATGAGTGTCGCCTCGCTGCGTCGCCGGCTTGAGGAACGTGGCGCGCGGTTTCGCGAGATTCGCGCTGCTACGCTGGCCATCGAGGCCAAGCTGCGGATCGACAATGGCCAGCCGGTTGCCGAGACAGCCGAGGAACTTGGTTTCAGCGACGGACGCAGTTTCGCGCGTGCATTTCGCGAATGGACAGGCCAGTCGCCCCGCCAGTATCGCGGCGATACACGCGCGTCCTGAAAGCGGGCAGGGCAGCCCTGCTGAGCGAAAATGTCCCTTTCAAATTGATCGAAGGCGTCATCGACCAGACGGGCTTGCCGTGTCTAGGACGGAAAGAGAAGCTGGCAGCAATAGCCAGTGCATAAGGGCCGGGTGTGGTGAAAAGCAAATTTTCGGAAATTGCCGTTCTGGCGGCCATGGGCGCATTCGCGCTGCATGGCTGCGCACCCGAAACACCGGCGCCCGCGCCCGCTGCGGCAACACCGGATTCCGCGCCGACCATGCGCACCATAGATATTGACGGCGCCCGGATCCGGGTCAGCGAGGAAGGCCCGGTCGACGCGCCGGTGATCGTCCTGTTGCATGGTTTCACGATGAGCCTGGAAAGCTGGGACGGCTGGGCGGAGCGCCTCAGCGAGGACTATCGCGTTGTCCGTTACGACCTGCTCGGCCATGGCATGACCGGCCCCGATCCGCTCGCCCGCTATGCGCCGGATGAGCGGGTTGAAGTGCTTGGGCGCCTGCTCGATACGCTGGACATCGAGCGCGCCACGCTTGGCGGAAACAGTTTCGGCGGGCTGGTCGCCTGGCGGTTCGCCGCAGCTCATCCGGAACGGGTCGAGCGCCTTATCCTCGTCGATAGCGGCGCCTATTCGATCTACGGGGTTACCGAAAACCCGGTGCCGGTGCCCGATATGATGCGGGGCTATCTGCTCGCCGCGCCGCTCGCCGGCGTCCGGGCCTCGGCCGCGCAAATCTATGCCGACCTCTCGCGCATTCCCGAAGGCCGGGTCGAGCAGATCCAGCAGATGATGGCCCAGCCGGGCAATGGCGAAGCCTTTATCGGCCATCTCGAAGAGTTCGTCCTGCCGGAGCCGACCGAAGATCTCGGGCGGATCACCGCACCCACGCTGATCCTGTGGGGCGAGGCGGACCGCATCGTACCGCTCGACCACGCCTCGCGGATCGCCGCCGCGATCCCGGGCGCACGGCTCATCACCTATCCCGGCGTCGGCCATGCGCCGCAGGAAGAAATCCCGGCCCAAACCGCCGACGACGTTCGCGCCTTTCTCGAAGGCAACAGCCAATGATCATCAACGAAAAAAACATCTACAGGGAGACTATCATGTCCAATCGCAGCCCCAGCCGCCGCGCGGTCCGCTATCTTGGCGGTATCGCCCTCGCACCGCTCGCCTTCGCACTGCCGGGCACAGCCCAGGCACAGACCGGAATGGGCGCCGAAACCGCCAGCGGAAACGCCCCGATCGTTGTCAGCGCGCGCCGCCGCGACGAGACGCTGATCGAGGTTCCGCTTTCGATCAGTACGTTCAGCGGCGACGATCTCGATCAGTCGGGTACACTGGACATTACCGAAATTGCCGAAAGCGTTCCGAATGTAACGTTCGAAGTATCGCGCGGCACGAACACTACGCTGACGACCTTCATTCGCGGCGTCGGCCAGCAGGATCCCGTTGCCGGATTTGAAAACGGCGTCGGCCTGTATGTCGATGACGTTTACTTCAACCGCCCGCAGGGTGCGGTGCTCGATGTTTTCAATGTCGAGCGCATCGAGGTTTTGCGCGGGCCGCAAGGTACGCTGTACGGTCGCAACACGATTGGCGGTGCGGTGAAGTTCATCACCCGGCGGCTGGAAGACAGCCCGACCGGCGAAGTGCGGTTCAACGCAGGCACCTATGGCCAGTTTGACGGGGTCGCATCGGTCGCGCTGCCGGTCGGCAATAGCGGCTTCTATGTCGGCGCGGCGGGCGCGCTGCTGACACGCAACGGTTTTGGCGAGAACCTCAATCTCGGCATCGAGAATTACAACAAGGATGTGGCGGCCGCGCGCGGCACTATCGAATATGCGCCGAACAGCGACATCTTCGTGCGGTTCACCGGCGATTATACCGATGACCGCAGCAACCCGCGCCAGGGTTCGCGCCTGATCCCGGGCCTGCTCTCAGGCGCACCGGTTCTCGACAATGAATTCGACACCCGTGCCGGCCTCCAGAATCCGGGCCAGCGGGTAGAGGCGTGGGGCGTCTCGATGACTGCCGAAATCCAGGTCAGCGACACGGTCCGCCTGCGCAACATCCTCGCCTATCGCGACGACGAAAGCTCGACGCCGATCGATTTCGACAGCCTTCCGGCCGCCGACCTCGACGTGCCCGCGCTTTACGCCAACGACCAGTTCTCCGAGGAATTCCAGATCGTTTATGACGATGGACGCCTGGCAGGCCTGCTCGGCTTCTATTATCTGGATGCCAACGCCACGACCAATTTCGATGTTATCCTCGACACGCTGGCCCCGACATTGCCGGGCCTGACCGCGAAAACCTTTGGCGATGTGGCGACCGAAACCTGGTCGGTGTTCGGCGATTTCACCTTCGATATTACCGAACAGTGGAGCGTATCGGTCGGTGGACGGTACACGCATGACCGGCGGGATTCGCGCGTATTGCGCCAGACCTTCCTGTTCGGCCCGTCGACCGATTTCGGCGGCGCCAATCCGCTGCTTATTGCAACGACATCGGATTTCGACGACGGTGCAACCTTCGAGGAGTTCACGCCGCGCGCGTCGATCTCCTACCGCCCGACGCCCGACCATAATATCTACGCCTCGTACAGCCGCGGCTTCAAAGGCGGCGGATTCGATCCGCGCGGCCAGACAACGGCGGCGCCCGATCTCGATGGCGATGGCGATATCGATGCCGCCGACATTTTCGAGTTTATGAGCTTCGACCCCGAAATCGTCGACAGCTATGAAGTCGGCTATCACGGGGCGCTCGCGGACGGCGCGGTCACCGTTGCCCTTGCCGCCTTCTACGCCGATTATACCGATATCCAGATCCCCGGATCGGCCGGTTTCGACAGCAATGGCGACGGCACCAACGACACCTTTATCGGTATCACGTCCAATGCGGGCGCGGCGACCATCTGGGGTGTGGAATTCGAAGGCCAGGCCCGGCTCGGCCGCGACCTCCTCGCCTCGGGCGACCGGTTCGGCTTCAATTGGGCGGTTGGCTATATCAATGCCGAATATGACGAGTTTGTCGACAATTTCGGTAACGATGTGGCGAACCAGCGGGTGTTCCAGAATACGCCCGAATGGACGCTGTCCGGCACCGCCAACTATTCGATCCCTGCCTTTGGCGGCGACCTGAATTTCCTGACGACGCTCAGCTATCGCAGCGAGACGAGCCAGTTCGAAGTACAGAGCCCGCTGGACCAGCCCGGCTATGCGCTCTGGGATGCGAGCCTCGTCTGGACCTCGGATGACGATCACTGGCAGCTTGGCCTGCACGCCAAGAATATCACCGATCACCGCTACATCGTCTCGGGCTACAATTTCGTCGCGCCCAACGGCGCCGGCGGTTTCACCCCGACGCTCGGCCGCGAAGGCACGCTGACGGCTTTCTACGGCGATCCGTTCCGCATGTTCGCCAGCGCCCGCATGCGGTTCTGACGCGACGCAAGATATCGCACGCTCGAAAAGGGGCCGGAGATTTCCGGCCCCTTTTTTGGTTTGTCAGAACGTTGCGCTCGGAACGCTCTGACAAAAACGCGGCCTAATCGTCGGACTCGCCGGACGTTGGCGAGAGCAGATCCAGCACCGCGATAATCATCGCTTCCGTACCCAGCCGAACCGAGGGTTCCGGGTCGATCCGGAACAGCGGACTGTGATGGGAAGGCACGGGCGGGCCGCCCGCCTCGGCCGCGTCGAAGGTCGCCTGCGGCGTACCGCCGACACTGAAATAGGCGCCGCGCACGCCGGTATCCGGCTGCACGAAATAGGCGAAATCCTCGGCCCCCATGCCCGTCTGTTCGGTCGGCGGAAGCACCACGGCCTCGCCCAGCGAACCGGCAAACACGCCGCGCAACCGCTCCGCAAGACCGGCATCGTTGATCGTCGGCGGCGTCGATTCGGTCGACACCTCCACTTCGGGCAACCGGTCTTCCGGCATACCGTTCATCCGGCCCACATTTTCAGCGATCCGTGCGATGCCTTCCAGCAGCGTCTCGCGCACCGCCTGGTCGTTCGACCGGACCGTGAGCTGCATCGTCGCGCGGTCGGAAATGATGTTATGCTTGATGCCGCCGTGGAACGCGCCGACCGTGACGACAGCGGGATCGAGCGGGGATACCGTGCGGCTGACCAGTGTCTGCAGCGCCATGATGATTTCCGCGCCCATCACAATCGGATCGACCCCGGCATGGGGATAGGCACCGTGCGCGCCCACGCCGTGAATCGTGATATCGACGCTGTCGGACGAGGAAGCGACAAGGCCCGGCTGCATGGCGATCGTGCCGGTGGGCTGATCGGAGGAAACATGAAAGGCCAGGGCGTATTCGGGTTTGGGGAAGCGCTCATAGAGCCCGTCTTCCATCATTGCGCGCGCCCCGCCGATCCGCTCTTCGGCCGGCTGGGCGACGAACAGGATCGTGCCGTTCCAGCTGTCGCGCCGACTGGCGAGCTGCCGCGCAGCGCCGATCAGGCTCGTAATGTGCACATCATGACCGCATGCATGCATAACCGCGGATTCGACGCCGTCGATCCCGGTCTGGCGGGCCGTTGAGGCGTAATCGAGGCCCGAGGCTTCGACGAGGGGCAACCCGTCCATATCCGCGCGGACCAGCACCGTCGGCCCTTCGCCGTTGCGCATCACGCCAACGACACCCGTGCCGCCGACGCCTTCCGTCACTTCCGCGCCGGCCTCACGAAGCTGCGCTGCGATGATCCCGGCGGTGCGGGTTTCCATATAGCTGAGCTCGGGATTGCGATGAAAATCGAGGAACAATTCTTCGAGAAAGGCGCTGTAATCGGCCTCGACATCGGCCGCGATATCCGATTGGGCAGCCACCGGCGCCGAAAGCAGGAAGGTTGCCGCAAGGGCGATAAGTGATGTGCGCATGAAATGTCCCCCGAATTGATCCGAATTGCGGATCGATACGCCGTGACCGGCACGGGGGCAAATGGGAATGCCCCGCCGCGGCGGCGGCGGGGCAGAGCGGAAATCTATTGCGCTTCCCGTGCGACGGTTTCGCCGACGGATTCGACATC
>JBPOET010000320.1:0-2995 GCA_051251675.1 Parasphingopyxis sp.
GGGATACCCTGAACTGTACTGCTACAGGGGCATACTATCCGTAGGGGTCACCATCCTAAAGAACGGGTATTCCGCTCAATAGCCCAATGCCTGGCCGTCCTTGCGCATTTCGGTTGCGCCTGAATAGACGCCGGTTTCCGGATCGCGGAGGATCGCCTGATAGCCGCCGAACATGACGCCATTCTCGACCACTTCGACATTATGGCCCATCGCGCGCAGCCGGTCGATCGTCTCTTCCGAAATCCCCGGTTCGACATGAAGCGTGCCGAGCAGGTCGGCGCCCGTGCCTTCCAGATCCTCGGTCGGCTGGCGGCCGCCATCATGGTTGAGCCGCGCGGCATCGCCCGCCTCCTGCACGTTCATGCCGTAATCGACCATGTTGACGAGAATCTGGACATGGCCCTGAGGCTGCATCCCGCCGCCCATCAGGCCGAAGCTCATATGCGGCGCGCCGCCGCGCATCACAAAGGCCGGGATGATCGTGTGGAAAGGCCGTTTACCCGGCGCATAGACATTGGGGTGATCGGGATCGAGCGAGAAGAGTTCGCCGCGATCCTGGAACATGAAGCCTAGCCCGTCCGCCACAAGGCCCGATCCCATGCCGCGATAGTTGGACTGGATCAGCGAAACCATCATCCCGCTTGAATCGGCGACGGTCAGATAGGTGGTATCGCCCTCCCCTTCGAGCCGCGGATCGCCGGGCTGGAACGCCGGATTGGCGCGCGTCGGATCGATTTCCGCAAAACGGCGCTGCCCATATTCCTGCGACAACAGGCCCTCGACCGGAATATCGGCAAAGGCGGGATCGGCATAGAAACGCGCCAGATCCTCGAACGCCAGGCGTTTCGCTTCGGTGATGTAATGCAGCACCTCCGCCGAGCCGCGCGGCCATTGGGCAAGGTCCACATTGCGCAGGATATTGACCATCTGGAGCGCGGCGAAGCCCTGTCCGTTCGGCGGCAATTCGCACAGTTCATAGCCGTCGCGATATTCGACGCATCCCGGCTCGACCCATTCGCTGCGATGCGCGGCAAAATCTTCGAGTCGCAGATCGCCGCCGATCCGGCGCATATAGGCATCAATCGTCTCGGCTATTTCGCCTTCGTAAAAGGCATCGCGCCCGCCCTCTGCGATCATGCGAAGCGTGTTGGCGAGATCGGGATTGCGGAAAATGTCTCCGGCATCGGGCGCGCCATCGGCAAAATAGGTCGCGCGCGCATTGTCGAACTCACCGATCATCTCGAGCCGTTCTTCGAAGCGGGCGAGATTGCGGCCGAGATAATAGGCGATCACGGGCGAAACCGGATGGCCATTCTCCGCATAATCGATCGTCGGCGCGAGGATGTCCGCCATCGGGAGGCGGCCGAACCGGCCATGCAGCTCGAACCAGCCATCGACCGTGCCCGGCACGCTGACCGGCAGATGGCCGAAGGGCGGAATGGAATCGGCATCGCCCAGCGCTGCGCGCAGATCGGCATAGCTGCGCCCCATCGGGCTGCGTCCGGACGCGTTGAGCCCGTAAAGCTGCTGCGTTTCGGGATCCCAGACGATGGCGAACAGATCGCCGCCGATACCGTTGCCGGTCGGCTCCATCAGGCCGAGCGCCGCATTGGCGGCAATCGCCGCGTCGACCGCACTTCCGCCGCGTTGCAGGATATCGATCGCGACCTGGCTCGCGAGCGGATGGGCCGTCGCGGCCATGCCGTGTTCGGCATAAACCGGGCTGCGCGACCATGCCTGGCCGACCGGTCGGCCGCCTGCGCCAATTTCAAGAGCCGGCGTCTCCGCCTGCTCCTGCCCATGCGAAGGCGCGACGCCGAGCGCCACCAGAGCGGCCAGTGCGGTCAACCGCGTGAATATCGAGCCCATCTTCTTCTCTCCCAATCCAATGGCGCGCATTCCCATGACCGGCGCGCCTTAACCCGGAATATCGATCACGATCTTCCCGAAATGTTTCTGAGCGGCCTGATGTTTGAACGCGTCCGCCAATCCTTCCAGCGGGAAATGACTGTCGATCACCGGTTTGATGCCGTTCGCGTCGATCGCGGCGATCATGTCGCGCTGATCGGCATGGCTGCCGACGGTGATGCCCGTCATGACAAGATTCTTCTGGAAGAAAAGCGCTGTCGGAATTTCTCCGGAGAGCCCCGTCAACACGCCGATCAGGCCGATATGGCCGCCCGTGCGGCAAGCATAGATGGACTGGGTCAGCGTTCCCGGACCGCCGATCTCGACCACGCAATCCACACCGCGACCGCCGGTGAGAGCGAGTGCCGCTTTGCCCCATTCGGGCTCTTCCTTGTAATTGATCAGATGGTCCGCGCCGAGATCGCGAAGCCTGTCCAGCTTTTCACCGGAAGACGAGGTCGCGATCACCGTCGCGCCCGCCGCCTTGGCGAATTGCAGGGCAAAAATGGAAACGCCGCCGGAGCCCTGGACCAGCACGATATCGCCCGGCCTGGTCCGGGCCGCCACCATCAGCGAGCGCCACGCCGTTACCGCGGCGCAGGGCAAGGTCGCCGCTTCGGCAAAGCTGTAATCCTTCGGCGCCTTTGTGAAGGCATGCGCGGGCGCCGCGACATATTCGGTAGCGAAACCATCGGCATGATCGCCGGGCACGCCAAGCCGTTTCTCATTCTCGCCCGCGCCATCGGCCCAGCCCGGAAAAAAGACGGACAGGGCATGGTCGCCGGTTTTCCAGCCGGACACGCCTTCGCCCACGGCCACGACTTCGCCCGCGCCATCGGACATCAACACCCGGCCATCGACCGTCGGGATACCGCCCATCGCAACGACATAATCATGATAGTTGAGCGAGTTGGCGCTGACCTTGACCAATATCTGGCCCGGACCGGCTTCCGGCTTCTCGCGGTCCGCGATCGCAATATTGTCGAGACCGCCAGGCTTATTGAGCGTTGCGGCTTTCATCTATGCCGCATCCGTGAAGTTGCCCGGGCGCTTTGCCATGCCGGCCATGACCGCTTCGATCTGGTTC
>JBPOET010000321.1:0-2984 GCA_051251675.1 Parasphingopyxis sp.
TTCAAAGGCAGGGTCAGCCGGGACCGCTGGGTCGATCAGGCGCGCATGCTCGCCAGCCGCGATATTGCGGCCTTTGAGCGGGAATTTGGAAAAATGAACGGTCGCCTCTAGGTTACCCCAAAGGCTGACAAAAGACATTAAGCTCCGGTTCAGGGGATGATGTGATACTGTTACATTGGGTCGGCAGCTGAGGGGAGATTTCCAATGCGGCTATTTGCATTCGCGCCGATGGCGGCGCTCGTTCTGACCGGTCTTGTCTATTCGGTACAACCGGGCCAGGCCACACAGCGGCCCATGACGCCGGCTACAGCCGATCAGATCTGTGCGCCTTTCCTGGCCATGGACGACGATGAATATGATCGCCGCCGCTATCGGCCGTCGAGTGTCCAGAGCGCGCCGACGGGTGTCGCCCCGCCTCCGCCTCCTCCGCCCCCGATACCATCCCCGCCGCCGCCGCCGGCTCCCGTTGCAGCCGAGCAGGCGGCCGCCGATGTGGCCGGACGCGGGCGCGTCGCAGCTGGCGTCGTCAGCGGCTATGCGCAGCCCCCTCAGAATCGCGAGCAATATGCGGGCGAAGCGGTCGCCAGTATCATGGCCGTCGCCGAGACCCCGGTTTCGACCTTTGCCGTCGATGTCGATACGGGCAGCTATGCCAATGTCCGGCGCTTCCTGAATCAGGGCGGAACGCCGCCGCGCGCAGCCGTGCGGACCGAGGAAATGCTCAATTATTTCCGCTACGATTATGATCGCCCGCGCGATCGCGCCCAGCCGTTCAGCGTCACGACCGACATGGCGACCACGCCGTGGAACGCCGATACGCGGCTTCTGCGTATCGGCCTGCGCGGATACGATATCGAACGGAGCGAACGGCCTGCGGCCAACCTCGTCTTCCTTGTCGATGTGTCGGGCTCGATGCACAGCCGCGACAAACTGCCGCTCGTGCAATGCTCGATGGCGATGATGGCGGAACAGCTGAACCCGCGCGATCGCGTGTCAATCGTTACCTATGCCGGATCGACCAAGACGATCCTCACCGGCTCCAGCGATCGCGACGAGATTATCGCTTCGCTTGGCGAGCTTCGCTCCGGCGGGTCGACGGCCGGCGCGGCGGGCATCAGCCTCGCCTATGATGCGGCCCGCGCCAACATGATCGAGGGCGGCATCAACCGCATCATCCTGGCCACAGATGGCGATTTCAATGTCGGCACCACCAATCGCGAGCAATTGATCGAGATGGTGGAGCGCGAGCGCGAGGCGGGCATATCGCTGACCACGCTCGGCTATGGCACCGGCAATTACAATGAAGCGATGATGGAACAGATCGCCGATCACGGTAACGGCAATTACGCCTATATCGATAGCGCCATGGAGGCGCACCGCGCGCTGGTGCAGGAGCTTTCATCGACACTCTTCACGATCGCCTCCGACGTGAAGATCCAGATCGAGTTCAACCCGGCCCATGTCAGCGAATATCGTCTTATCGGATACGAGAACCGCCTGCTCGCCGAAGAGGATTTCGACAATGACGCGGTGGATGCCGGCGAAATCGGCGCCGGCCATCAGGTGACGGCGCTTTACGAAGTGGTGCCGGCCGGATCGCCCGGCTGGCTGCCCGAGCGTCGCTATGCTGCAAACCGGACGGCCGAACGCGGCGATCTGGGCGCGGAACTTGCCCATCTGCGCCTGCGCTACAAACTGCCGGGTGAGGACGAATCGCGGCTGATCGAACAGCCGGTAAGCGCCAGCCTGTTGGGCGCAGCGCGGCGCCCGAGCGGCGATATGGCGTTCGTTGCGGCGGTTGCCGCCTTTGGACAGCGGCTGCGCGGCGACACCTATCTGGGAGAATTCAGCTTTGCCGATATTCGCAGGCTCGCCCAAGCAAGCGGCAACAATAGCGACTATTGGCGTCGCGAATTCGTCCAACTGACCGAGCTTGCCGAGGCGCGCACCGCGCCCGGCGGGACCAGCGAGGGCTCGAAGAACTAGCTCCGCTCCGACAGGACGGCCCGTGCAGCCTTGCATGGGCCGTTCACCCCCGGCATAGGCCAGCCCGAAACCCAAGCTTTCGGAGTCCTCCATGCCTGAGAATTTGCTGATCTATATTTTCGTCGCGATCGTGGCGGTTATCGTTTTCGTCGTTCTGCTGAAAACGCGCGGTGGAGCGCAAACAGACGCAGCCGGCGAGGATGGCGTTAGCGACGGGTTGGCCGCTGCTGTCGAAGATGTAGTGGGTGAATTCACCGGCGTCGAAGCCAATCCCGATTTCCCTGGCGATACTGAGATGGTCGGCGAGTCGAAAGACGGCAGCGGCAGCGGGGCGAGCATCTCCGGCGGCGGTGCAGGCGACACGCTGACCCAGATCAAGGGCCTTGGCCCCAAGGCATCCGCCGGTCTCGCTGAAATGGGCGTCAAGCGTTTCGAGCAGATTGCCGGCTGGACAGCGGGCGATATCGAAACCGTCGGAGCGAGACTGGGCGGCACCTTCGCCCAGCGCATCGAACGCGACCGATGGGTGGAGCAGGCAGGCCTGCTCGCCGAAGGCAATGTCGAGGCCTTCGAGGCGAAATTCGGCAAGCTCGGCTAGGCATTGCGGCCCATGGAACTAACGCTCGGCAGCGATGGCAAAAACCGCTGTTTCGGCGGCCGGCCGGGCAAGGAGTTTTACGCAGCCTATCACGACACGGAATGGGGTATTCCCGTTCATGATGATCGCCAGCTGTTCGAGATGCTGATCCTCGAAGGTGCGCAGGCCGGGCTGAGCTGGGAAACGGTGCTCAAGAAGCGCGAAGGCTATCGCAGGGCCTTTCACGGTTTCGATATCGAACGCGTCGCAGCGATGACGGACGACGAACTGGAAGTTCTGCGCGAGGATGAAGGCATCATCCGCAACCGGCTGAAAATCCGGTCGGCGCGTAAATACGCCATCGCCGTTATCGCGATGCAGGAGGAGTTTGGCAGCTTCGACAGCTGGCTCTGGAGCCAGG
>JBPOET010000322.1:0-2972 GCA_051251675.1 Parasphingopyxis sp.
GGTCAGCCTTTCGTCGAAGCGCGGAAATTCCTGGTTGGTGTCGTCGATCACGCTACGCTCGACGGTTCCGCCCTGCGCGTCGATCGTCCAGCGTTCGAACGCGCTCTGCGAGCCATCGGGTCCGTCATATCCTTCTGCGAACATCCGGTCATGCGTCACGATATCCATGGTTACGCTGCCGTCTGCATTCTCGAAGGCATTGCAGGGATGGAATGCATAGCAGGGCGAAACATCGTGCCAGATGATATCGGCGTTGCTGCCGCTGCGTGGCATCAGGCCGACCCGGGCCTTGTGATCCGGGTTCCAGCGATAGGGGAAGCCATGCCCGGCGATCAGCGTTTTCATCGAGAAAGTGACGGGCAGATCGAGGACGATGACGTAATTCTTCGTTATCGCGCAGTCATGGATGCTCGGTCCGTGCTCGACCGAAATCGGTTCTTCGCGCACGACCTTGCCGTCCGGTCCGACGACCGTGTGCCATACGGTGTCCGCAACATCGCCCTTGTAGCAGATGGAGTGCATCTCGCCCGTCTCGGGATCGAGATGCGGATGGGCGGAAAAGGGGCCTTTGAGCGTGCCGTCGAACGGGTTGATGGCGAGCGTTTCCAGTTCTTCACTGAGCTCGACCGGGCTGTTGCCGGCTTCGACGATGGCCCAGGTGCGGCCGTTCTGGCCCACGATATTGGTGTTGGCGCTGCCGCGTTCGCGATCTTCGGGGCAGGGTACCAGTGGCTCGCCCAGGGCCTTGCTCACGGCTTCGCAGCGGATCCAGCGGTTGCGATACCATTCGGCCTTGCCGTTCCGGATTCTGAGGCCATGCGCCATGCCGTCGCCGAGAAACCAGTGATAGGTGGCCGGGTTGGGCGGGGTTACGGGATTGGGGCCGATACGGAGATAGCGCCCGTCCAGTGCCGCCGGGATTGCGCCGTCGACCTCCAGTTCGGTCAATGTGAGTTCGGTTTCCATCGGTTTGTGGACGCCGGTGAGATAGGGGTGGTCGTCGCTGCGGGTCTTCAGGGCGGCGCTGACTTTTGAGACGCCCATGATACCGGACGTTACGGTCTTGCGGATGGTCTTTTCGATTGCGCTGGCCATGGCGGAATTCCTTGCGTGAGCAGATGGGCGATTCGTTATGTTGACACTGTTAACTCAACGATGATAACAGTGTCAACATGGAAGAATTGGCAACCAGACCAGCCTATCATCATGGCGACCTGCGCAGCGCGCTCATCGAGACGGGGCTGCGCCTGCTGGAAAGCAAAGAGCATGGCGATATCGGCCTTCGTGAAGTGGCGCGCGAAACCGGCGTGAGCGCAACGGCCGTCTATCGGCACTTTCCGGACAAGGAAGCTCTGATGCGGGCGCTTGCCCTTGCCGGGTATGAAAAGCTGTACGACGCGCAGGAGGCTGCGGCGGCGGCCCATTCGTCAAAAGAACAGGCGTTTCGTGCAACCGGCCAGGCCTATGTCCATTTTGCCGTCGCCAACCCAGCGCTGTTCGGCGTGATGACCAAATATATGGCCGATGCGCGCGATGAAGAGGCGCGCGCCCGGGCGGCAGAGGCCAGGCCGGGAGTGTCGTTAAGGGAGAATATCGCCCTGCTGCTGCCCGAAGGGGCGAGCAAGCGGGCGCAGGATGTTGTCGCTGTTCAGGCGATGGCGCTGGTGCACGGTCTGGCGCAGCTTGTTCTCGGCGGCCAGATTCCCAACGATCCTGACCTTATCAACGCGGCGGTCGACCAGTTTGGTAACTGGCGTCGCGTACAGGACTAGGCTTCGGGCACGCCGAGTGCGCGCGCCGCCGCATTGATCCGTTCGAGCTGCGCGGAATTTCCGGCAAAGGCTTCTCGAGCCCGCCGCCACGCGCCGCCGGCCTGCACCGACTGGCCCAGCTGCATGCGGGACCGCATCAGCATGATCCAGCCGTCCGGGTCGTTCGGATTCGCGGTCAGGCGCTGGTCGAGCCCACTGACCATATCCTCGATCATCATGTCCTGCTGGCCCTGTGGCAGGTTGCTCGCGGCCCGCATTTCCGCCGGGGTCGGGCCCGGAATGGCCCGGGTGGCTGCGGTCGGGACATTGGTTTGCGCGCGGGTGCCCGGCGGCGGCACACGGCCGTCGACATCGATGCCATGTTCGGCCGAAACCTCGGCAATCAGGCGGCGCAGGTCGGACTCCCAGGGCGCGCCTGCCGGCGTATCGCCGAGCAATGCGATCCAGTCGTCGATCGCGCCTGCATGGTCGCCTGCAATGTCCTTGCGAACGCCTTCGAAATAGCGCGCGCGGGGATCGGCGGGATCGAGCTCCAGGGCGCGGGCGAAGGCCTGCTGCGCCTCTTCCGGAAATCCTTCGTCCGCCGCCAGGGCAAGCGCTTCGCCGCGCGCCGCATGATAGCGCGCCAGCGTCGGGTTCAACTCGCTCGCCCGGCCATAGGCGCTGGCGGCTTCCGGATATCTGCCGGTCTGGAAATAGGAGAGGCCGAGCAAGGCCCAGCCTTCCTCATCTTCGGGATTGGCTTCGAGTCGCGCCTCGAGCTGCGGGATCGCTTCGGCGAGTTCGGCATTGCCCATAGCCGCAGCCTGGCCCGTGCCCTCGGGCGCGCCGCTTTCCGCCGCACCCCTGTCATCGCCCCGGGCAATTGCGAAGCCGATGGAAAAGGTTGCAACGGCGGCCGCCGCAATCAGGGCGTAACGGGCCATATTGCCACTCCTGTTTTTCGCGGTGTCTTTGTCTGATGTCATGCAGGCTGATGTCTACAAATCGGGGATTCATGTCCAGCAGGAATTTGTCCGGGGTATTGCGGCGGGCCGCTCGAGGCGCGGAACGGGGATCCGTTCGTTGCGCGAGCCGTGCAGTCCCGTCGAATCTCTCCATCGCATCGATTTGCGCTGCGACGCCCATCGGATACTGACAGCTTTTCCGCTAACCGGTTCGCATTAGGTAGGACTTTCCTCCAATAGCTCTAGCTTGTCC
>JBPOET010000323.1:0-2966 GCA_051251675.1 Parasphingopyxis sp.
GCATTGTCCCGATCCGCGACCCACAGCGTCGATCCGTCCTGCGAAAGCGCCAGGCCTTCCGGCGTATCTCCGACTTCCAGATCGGCTATCTTTTCGCCGGCGACAAGATCGATCACGCTGACCGTACCGCTGCCCATATTCGCCACATAGGCCCGGTCGAAAAACGCACTCACCGCAACCATGTGCGATCCCTGCTGGCCGGTCGCGATCTGCGATATCGAGCGGTCGGTCAGGTCGACAATCGTCAAGCTGTCGCTGCCCTCCGTAGTCGCGATCAAGCGGTTGTCCGGCAGCCAGAGCAAACCATGCGGCCGGCGATTGGGAGTCAGGTCGATCCGGTCCACCCGACGCGCCTGGGCAATGTCGAAAATATCGATAGTCGCGCCGCCATAAGCGACCACGGCGGCGCGTTGACCGTCCGGAGAAAGGGCAATCTCATGGGGCTGTTCGCCTGTTTCCAGCCGGGCATATTCGCGGCCTGTTTCGAGGTCGATGAGGCTGACCGTGTCCTCCCCCTTGTTGCCGGTGATCAGAACGTCGCCGACGATTGGCATCGGGTTACCATGTTCGGCGCCATTCGCCGCCGGGCTGCAGGCTGTCAAAAGCAGGATAAGGGGAATGAACAATTTCATGGCGTGGGGCCCTAGCTTTGGATGAACCAGCGAGCGCTGCCTTCAAGGCCAAGCGCGGTCAGAGTGTTGCTGAAATAGGCGCCGGTGTCGATGCCGATCCGGTTATGCCGGCTTTCCGGTTGCGGAGAGATGGAATGGCCATGGACGACTATGCCGCCATGATCCGATTCGCTGTCCAGAAACTCGGAGCGGATCCACAGCAGATCCTTTGGTTCTTGATCGGCAAGCGCGATACCGGGACGGATGCCTGCATGGGCGAAAATATAATCGCCCCGCTCAAGGACGGTTGGGCGATCATGGAGCCATTTCCTGTGCTCGTCCGGGACCAGCGCCCGCGCCGCTTCGGCAATGTCGGCGCTGCAGCCCCCCGCCAGCAGACCGGACGGCACGCCATAGCTTAGCAGTGTTTCCCGGCCGCCATAGCCAAGCCAGCTGTCCATCCAGTCGGTCTGCCCCTCGAGAACGGCAAGCAATGAGGCTTCATGATTGCCAAGCAGTGCGTCCAGAGCGGCAAAATCGCCTGCCCAGCTTCGAGCATGTTCCACGACCCTGGCCGAATCGGGGCCGCGGTCGATCAGGTCGCCGAGCAGGATGATGGTTGTGCTGGCGTTCTCCCGCTGTGCATTGTCCGCCTCGATCTTCGCCAACAGGGATTGGAACAGATCCAACCGGCCATGAATATCGCCTATCGCATACAGCCGGTCGCCTTTTGGCAGGCGGCGGGGCGTGGAAACGGGAAACGGCGATTTCAACCGGAACTCCATGGGTTTCAATACGCGGCGATGCTTGACTTTGGCGCCGTTCGACCATAGGTGCACGCTTCGTTTCCGACAACCGAGATAGCAAAAAAGGCCGGGCAGCGCCATGAAAGTCCGTAATTCACTGAAATCGCTCAAGGGCCGCCATCGCGACAACCGCGTGATTCGTCGCCGTGGCCGTACCTATGTGATCAACAAGACCAATCGCAGGTTCAAAGCGCGCCAGGGCTAATGGCTGTTCGCGCTGCCGTCTTTGACGTTGGCAATGTACTGTATCGCTGGGATCCGCGCTTTCTTTTTGAAAAGCTGATCCCCGACCCGCAAGAGCGGGACTGGTTTCTCCAAAATGTCGTTACGATGGACTGGCATGCTCAGCATGATGCCGGACGTCCGCTTGCGGCGATGGTGGCCGAACGCAGCGCACAATTCCCCCAATATGCCGGCCTGATACAGGCCTATGTCGATCGCTGGCTGGAAACGATACCGGGGCCGGTTCCCGGTGTTCACGCGCTGGTCGATGCGCTGACACGGCGCGATGTGCCGTTGTTCGCCATTACCAATTTCGGCGTCGAATTTTGGGAGATGTTCCGCCCCAAGGCACCGGTTATCGGGCGTTTCGCCGATATCATCATCTCCGGCCGCGAAAAGCTGATCAAGCCCGATCCGGCGATCTACCGGCTGGCGCTCGAACGGTTCGCGCTGGAGCCCGGAGCGGCCCTCTTCATCGATGACCGGGAAGACAATATCCGCGCCGGTGAGAAAGAGGGCTTTGTCGGCCATCATTTCACTGATGCCGACAGCTTGGCCGAGGCCTTGCGCGGCCATGGATTTCTGGTCTGACCGCTTAGCCGTCGCGCTCGATTTCCGCTTCCGTATGCCGCTTCAGTTCGTCGCCGGCCAGTCGGACGATATGCAGCACATTGGTGGATCCGGGCGTTCCGAAGGGCACGCCGGCCATCACGATAACCCTATCGCCGCCCTTCGCAATCTGTGCGCGTAGGGCCATGCGTTTCGATTTGTCGACCATCTGCTCGAAATTGTTGACATCGCGCGTGTGGACCGAATGCGCTCCCCATAACAGGCCCAGCCTGCGGGCGGTCTTGAGCTTCGGCGTAAGCACGAGCAGCGGCACCGAAGGACGCTCGCGCGACACCCGCCGGGCCGTCGACCCCGATGTCGTGAAGCAGATGATGGCATGGGCGTTCACCGTCTGGGCGATGCCGTTCGAGGCCTCGGCCAGAGCATCGGCGCTGGTCGAATCGGGAAGCGTTTCGGTGAAATGGACCCGCGCCCAATGGCTGGGATCGGCTTCGACGGCGGTCGCGATCTTGTCCATCATGGCGACCGATTCTTTCGGCCAGTCCCCGGCGGCACTTTCGGCTGAGAGCATGATTGCGTCCGCCCCGTCATACACAGCTGTGGCGACGTCGGAGACTTCCGCCCGGGTCGGTGTGGGCGAGCGGATCATCGATTCCAGCATCTGGGTCGCAACCACGACCGGCCTTCCGAGCATACGGGCTTTTTCGATTATCTGTTTCTGGAGCGGGGGAACGTCTTCTGGCGGAATCTCGACGCC
>JBPOET010000324.1:0-2958 GCA_051251675.1 Parasphingopyxis sp.
GCCGGGCCCTGGCCGAGACCGAATGGTTCGACCGGCAGGCTATCAAGCGCATCGTTGAGGCGCACAAAAGCGGCCGCGAGGAACATGGCCGCCTGATCTGGCAGCTCATGATGCTGGACCGGTCTCTACAGCATGTGTTCGGTGCAGCGCGTCAATCTGCATAATCCGCGCCGACAAAATAAAGCCCGTCGGGCGGCGCATTCAGGCCGAGCCGCTGGCGATCCGCCGCTTCCAGGGCATCGCGCAAATCGGTTTCCGACCAGCGCCCGATACCCACCAGCGTTAGACACCCTACCATCGATCGGACCTGGTGATGGAGGAAGGAGCGCGCCGCGGCCTGCACGACCACGGCATCGCCCTCCCGGCTTACGGCCAGCGACCCGAGCGTTTTGAGCGGGCTTTCCGACTGGCAATGTGCCGACCGGAAGGTGGTAAAGTCGTGCTTCCCGACAAGCCGCTGCGCCGCCCGGTGCATAGCCTGTTCGTCGAGCGGCTGCGGGATGCGCCACGCACGCCCAGCCTCCAGGGCGAGCGGCGCTCGCCGGTTGACGATCCGATAGAGATAGCGGCGGCCCAGGCAATCGAAGCGCGCATGCCAATCGCTGTCGACCTCTTCGCAATCGAGTATCGCAATGGGCTCGCTGCGAAGTTTCGCATTCAGCCCTTCGCCCAGACGGAAAGCGTCGATATCCTTTTCCACATCGACATGGGCGGTCATAGCAAGGGCATGGACGCCGGAATCGGTGCGCCCAGCGCCGTAAACGAGAACCTCTTCTCCGGTTATCGCCTGACAGGCTTCCTCGATCGCCTGCTGGACGCTGGGGCCATGGGGCTGGCGTTGCCAGCCCATATAGGGCCTGCCGTCATATTCGATGGTCAGGCGAAAGCGCGTCATGCCAGCGATGCGCCGACAGGGATGGGGTAGCCGCGCAAAAGATCGTTGGTCGCCATGGCGCCCTTGCCCGCGCGCTGGACGAGAGACGGGCGGATCGCGCCGCTTTCGCAGGCGATGGTCAGAGCGTCGTCCAGCACCGTGCCGGGGCTTCCACTGCCTTCGACGATCTTGGCCTCCAGAATCTTGATTCGTTCGCCGCCATATTCGACGAAAGCGCCCGGCATGGGGTTGAAGGCCCGCACGGCGCGTTCGACATTCGCCGCCGACTGCCGGAAGTCGATTCGCGCTTCGTTCTTGCTGATCTTCTCCGCATAGGTTGCCAGCCGGTCATTCTGCGGCTCGGGATGAAGCGCGGCGAGGTCCACCAAGGTCTCGCACACCAGAGTCGCGCCGATATGGGCCAGCTCATTCGTCAGGTCGCCGGCCGTTTTTCCATCGACCGGCGTTTCCTTTTTCGCCAACATCGGTCCGGTATCCAGCCCGCGCTCCATCTGCATGATGGTGATTCCGGTTATTGCGTCCCCGGCGAGTATCGCCCGCTGGACGGGAGCCGCGCCGCGCCAGCGTGGGAGCAGCGATCCGTGAATATTGATGCAGCCCATTTTCGGCACATCGAGAATCGCCTGGTTGAGAATCAGTCCGTAAGCCGCCACCACCGCAACATCGGCATCGAGATCGGAAAACGCCGTTTTCTCCTCGTCCGATTTGAGGCTGGCGGGCGTTCGAACCTCAAGCCCCAAACGCTCGGCTTCCTCATGCACTGCTGAGGCGCGAGGTTTCTTCCCCCGGCCGGCCGGCCGCGGCGGTTGGCTGTAAACCGCGACGATATCGTGCCCGCAATCCACCAATGCCTTGAGAGCAGGCACCGCGAAATCGGGCGTTCCCATGAAAATGATCCGCATGAGGATGCTTGAACCGCTTGGCAAAGGGGAGTGCAACCCCATAATGATGTTTCATGGCATCCGCAGAGATCGACAAGCTGACCAATGCGCTGGCCCGTTTGCCCGGGTTGGGGCCGCGTTCCGCCCGCCGCGCCGTGCTTCATCTGCTCAAAAAGCGGGAGGCGACGCTCGTCCCGTTGCTCCGCGCACTGGAGACCGTGGACGCCAAGCTCGCCACCTGCGGCATCTGCGGCAATGTCGACACCAGCGATCCTTGCGGCGTCTGTACGGACCCGAAGCGCGATGCGCGCTCCCTGTGCGTGGTCGAGGAAGTGTCCGACCTCTGGGCGCTTGACCGTTCCCGGCTGTTTCCCGGACGCTTTCATGTGCTGGGCGGCAGGCTTTCCGCGCTTGACGGTGTGCGGCCCGAGGATCTGGGCATCGACACGCTGATAGGCAGGGTCGAAGGCGGCGATGTCGATGAAGTCGTGCTGGCGATGAACGCGACGCTGGAGGGGCAGACGACCGCGCATTACCTTTCCGAGCGTCTCGAATCCTTCCCGGTGCGCATTACCCAGCTCGCCCATGGCCTGCCGGTCGGCGGCGAGCTCGATTATCTGGACGAGGGCACATTGGCGCAGGCCTTGCGCGCCAGGCGCCCCGTAGCTTGACCTCAATCGAGGCAATTCCTACCTAATCGCCATGGCTATTCTCCCTATTGTAGAGGTCCCTGATCCTCGTCTGAAAACAGTTTCCACGCCCGTTGAGGAGGTGACAGACGAAACGCGCGCCCTGATCGCTGATATGTTCGATACGATGTACGATGCGCCGGGTATCGGTCTTGCGGCGATCCAGGTGGGCGTGCCGAAGCGTATCCTCGTGATCGACCTTCAGGAGCCGGCGGAGCATGACCATGACCATGGCGAAGAATGCGATCATGAACATGAAGTGATCCGCGATCCGCGCGTGTTCATCAATCCGGAAATTCTCGATCCGTCGGACAGCATGCGCGTGTACGAAGAGGGCTGCCTTTCGGTGCCCGACCAGTTCGCCGATGTCGAACGGCCGGACAGCGTGACCGCGCGCTGGCTCGACGAAAATGGCAAGCAGCATGAAGAGCGGATCGAAGGCATGCTCGCAACCTGCCTCCAGCACGAGATGGACCATCTGGAAGGCATCCTC
>JBPOET010000325.1:0-2953 GCA_051251675.1 Parasphingopyxis sp.
GCCTTGACCATCGGCGATTGCAAGATGGATTCCCGTTCGGCGTTCAATGCCGCCTGTTCCTGTTCAAGCAGGCTGGGTTCGCCTCGCTCGTCGCTCGTTTCGATAGTCCAGACCTGGCCCGTTTCCTCGCGCAGCAATCGCCCGAGATCGCGAAAAAACTCTTCATCGCGCGGCTTGGTAGGATGAATGACGAGCCGGGGCGGTTCATAATGAACCAGTCTGGCATCGCGTTCGAGAAATTGTGCAGTGCGCCAGCTTTCATCGTCGTCCATGCTGTCGGCCACCATCTTCACCATTGCAGCATAAGTCGGCGGGAAGGCGCCTTGCGGCCCGCCGCCCTTTTCCGTCCCTGTCTGGGCCGGTGCAGCAGCGGCGCCCATTTCACCGCTTTCAAATTTGCGGGCCAGTTCGCCCGGATCGGGCAGTCCAGCTGCATGAACGATCCTGAGCAACGCCATTTCCGCCGCTTCCATCGGCATCGGCGCGGTCTCCACCTCGTGAAGTCCCTTGAGCAGAAGCTGCCAGATGCGGTGCAGCGGCGCAAAGCCGAGACGGCTCGCCCAGTCGGCAAAGGCTGCGCGTTCTTCAGCGGACAGGGCCGGATCATCGGCCCCTCCCACTTTGGCGCGGACTATTCCATGGGCTGTTTCGAGCAGCCCGCGAAACAGCGATGCAGGATCGGTGCCAAGGTCGTGCTGATCCTGAATGGTTGCGAGCACAGCCTGGGCCTCGCCAGCGAGCAGCTGACCGAACAAAGCCCGCACTGCGCCGCGATCCGAAAGACCGATCATCTCGCGCACCTGCGCAGCCGTCACGCCGTCCGTACCATGGGCAATGGCCTGATCGAGAATCGAGAGTCCGTCCCGCGCCGAACCTTCCGCAGCCCGCGCGATCAACGCCAGCGCTTCATCCTCGGCCTCCGCGCCTTCCTGTTCAAGAATAGAGCGGAAAAGCGAGGCGAGCTTGTCGGCAGGAATGCGACGGAGATCGAAACGCTGGCACCGCGAGAGCACCGTCACCGGTACTTTGTTGACCTCGGTGGTCGCAAACAGGAATTTCACGTGAGGTGGCGGCTCCTCAAGCGTCTTCAGAAGCGCGTTGAAGGCATTTTTCGACAGCATGTGCACTTCGTCGATAATATAGACTTTGAAACGTGCGGACACGGCGGAGTAGCGCACGGCTTCGATAATCTCGCGGACATCGTCGACTCCTGTGTGCGAGGCAGCGTCCATCTCGACAACATCGATATGGCGCCCCTCGGCGATCGCAACACAGGGCTCGCATGTTCCGCATGGATCAATCGTCGGCCCGCCTTCGCCGTCCGGCCCCACGCAGTTCAGCGCCTTGGCGATCAACCGCGCCGTGGTCGTCTTGCCGACTCCGCGCACGCCGGTAAGCAGGAAGGCGTGCGCCAGCCTGTCCCGCTTGATCGCATTGCCCAGGGTCTGGACCATCGCGTCCTGCCCGATCAGGCCTGCAAAGTTTTGCGGGCGATATTTGCGGGCGAGCACACGGTATGGCTGCGCGCTTTCCGGCACTGCGGGCTGCGGTGGTTCGCCTAAACCAAGACCCTGGCCGGAATCGGCAGCGGGTTCCAATATATCAGGGGAATCGGACATGGGCGGAGACTAGCCCGTGACGCACGCCATGTCGAAGCGGTTATGAAGAGAATGGTGGAAGCCGGAACGACCCGCGACGAAATCGTTACGGCTGCTTCCTTCCGGACCTGACCGGGTTGGCGAATGCCACGTCCGCCCGACTTCCGAGGGGCATATGGCGATGTCCGGACAGAAATGCAACGTCAGTCGATATTGCGCTCGGTCATGTAGAATGCGGCAAGGCCGGCAACCTCCGCAATGGCCGCATCGACTTCGGCCGCTTCGGCGGTCGGCCGGTCGACATAGACGGTCAGGACGAAAGCGCGCCCGCTGGACGGCCAGACAATGCCGATATCATTATGCGCAGTACCGCAGCTCCCGGTCTTGTCGCCAACCATCCAGCCTTCAGGTATGCCCGCACGAATGCGATCGTCGCCGGTCTGGTTGGCGACCGCCCAGGCGGCAAGCTGTTCGCGCCCGGCTTCCCCGAGCGCGTCATCGAACATCAATCGCGCAGTCAGGCCCGCCATGGCGGAGGGGCTTGTCGTATCGCGTTCATCGCCCGGCGCGTTTTCGTTGAGTTCCGGTTCGCGCCTGTCGAGACGCGTGACCGTATCGCCATGGCGGCGGAAAAACTCCGTCATCGCTTCGGGGCCGCCGATAGCGTCCAGCAGCAGATTCGCCGCCACATTGTCGCTGAGCGTACTGATCGCCTCTGCCATCTGGCCGATCGACATCTCGCCGTCCGCCAGATGCATCCGCGCGACCGGCGCATATTCGAGAAGATCATCTTCGCCGAAACCGATCCTGTCGTCGAGCGACATGTCTCCGGCCTCTACCCTTTCAAGCACCGCAGCGCTCAGCGCGAGTTTGAATGTCGAGCACATCGCGAACCGCTCGTCGCCGCGATAGGAACGCAATTGCGTACCGGTATCGTCGACAAGCGCGACACCCAGCCGGCCGCCAATTCTCCGCTCGATACCTTCAAGCACGGGATCGCCGAAAATAGCCTCGATACGCTCCGGATATTCCGGTCCGGACGTGCACGCCGCCCAAAGCAATGTCGCCCCACAAAGCCCCAGAATTCGTCGTAACATCCTATCGCCCCTGCATATTGTGCACGCCGCCCGGAATTTTGACGGTCAGACTTTCCAGATTCTCGCCAAGCCAAATCTGGCAGGCAAGTCGGCTGTACCGGTTCACGTCTGCGGCGAGATCGAGCATATCCTCTTCCATCTCCTGCGCAGGCGGCAACCTGGCAAAATCGGCCGGATCGACATGCACATGGCAGGTCGAACAGGCCATCTGGCCTTCGCATGTTCCCTCGAGCGGCTGGCCATCGGCCTGAGCGATAT
>JBPOET010000326.1:0-2947 GCA_051251675.1 Parasphingopyxis sp.
CTTATAGCCTTCCACCAGCTCGGGCAGCTCGACACCGACAAGGCGGCGCACTTCTACGGCCGCCGGTTCGCGGGGATCGAGATTGGCGAGTTGCGGCCGCAATTCCTCCAGCCGGGTCGCGATCTTGTCGAGCGTGCGATTCGCGGGAGCGGGCAGGGCGAGGCGCTGCTTGGCGAGCCATGCTTCCGTGTTGGAGGGAAGGGCTGGCAGCTCGCTCTCCATCAGCTTTTCTTGCGTCACCTCTTCGCCCTGCGGCGCGATCAGGAAGGCAAAGCCGACAAGCGTGGTGATAAGCAGGGTCAGCATTACCCAGGAAAAACCGATACTGCTGATGATGCCGCCGACCACGCTCATGCCGATGACGATGGCGATGGCTGCGATGACGGCGCGGCGCAGGCGGCGCTTCAGAGCTTCGTTGCGGCGCTGGCGTTGCCGTCTGGCCAGCTCGCGTGCCTGGGGCGACACCCGGCGGAGAAGTTCGTCGGCCTGGGCGAGGATGCGGTCGCTGCTGGTCACGCTTTCCCCTAACCCTCAATCGCTTCGAAGGGCGCGGCCTGGCTCTTCGCGGCGCCTTCGGCCCGGGCGATATAGCCTTTCGATTTTTCGACCTCATCGGTCAGGACATTCACCGTCTGCTTCATCGAACCCAGTGCTTCGAGCTTGAAGCGGTCGATCTCGTCCATCGTATCATAGATATTCTGGAAAGCGCGTTGCAGCGTTTCGAGCGGGATAGTGGAGGCTGCCGCCTGCTGATGGATCGTGGCGGTCTGCGTGCGCAGCATCTCGCCGGTCGAATCGATCATGTTCGCGGTTGTCTCGTTGAGGGCGGTAATCTGCCCGAGGACCAGGCGCTGGTTCGTCATCGCTTGGGCGACGGTAACTGCGGTGCGCAAGGCGCCCACGGTCGTTGTTGAGGCGCGGTCGACGCCCTTGATCAGCTCGACATTGTTCTTCTTCACCAGATCGAGCGCGAGATAGCCCTGCACGGACACGGCCATCTGGGTCAGCAGATCCTGGGTACGTTGGCGTACATAGAACAGCGCGGATTCCTTGATCGCCTTGGATTTTTCCGGGTCGATGGATTCCAGCTCGACGGCCTTGTCCTCAAGCGCCGAGTCGAGCGCCTTGGCGACGTAGATCATCTCCTCGAGACGGCCCATCGCATCCCAGAGTTTCTGTCGTTCGACGGCGATGGCCGCATTGTCCTTGATCAGCTCGTCCTTGCCCGAGGCAAGGCGCTTGAGGATCGCTGCGATATGGTTTTGCGCACTCTTGTAGGAATCGAAATAGACGCGCAGCTTGTTGCCCCAGGGAATTATGCCGAACAGCTTGCGTTTTGAGGTCAGGTCGCCGCGCTTTCCGGGATCGAGATCTTCCACCGTGCGACGAAGCTCGGAGAGATCGGTGCCGATGGCCGAATTCTCATCCATCGAGCGCACGGGCCGGTCGAGAAAACGGTTCGATTGCCCCGCGGCATCGGCAATTTCCTTGCGCCCCATGCTCGTTATCTGGTCGACTTTCTCGCCAAATTCCGGGCTGTTCGCATCGAGGCCGACCAGTTCGTCGACAAAGCCTGCAACTTTCTCGTTATGCTTGGCCTGTTTTTCCGCATCGACAGGCACCAGGCCCACTGCCTTTTCCGCCGTTACCGCAGGTACGGGGTCTGGCGCTTCGAGCGACAGGCTGGTTGCGCTTTTCGTCGCGGTGGTCGTTTCGGTTGGCGGTGTGCTGGCCATGTTTGGTTCCTTCTCCTCGGGCTTTGTCCTAGATGCCGCCCGAACGCTGGTTTTTCAAGGTGCGTGTTACACATATAATACACTTGAAGCAATATAGCATCTATGCACCGAAACCCCTTGGCTTTCACCTCCAATCGGCGGCATGAGGCGATATGGATTTCGATAGCATACTCGATCGCGTGGCCGAACAGGTCGAGCCGCACCGGGGAAGCGGCAAGGTGGCCGATTATATTCCGGCCCTGGCTTCCGTCGATCCCAACAAGTTCGGCCTGGCGATAGCGACGAAAGACGGCGGCTGCCACCGGGTCGGCGATGCGCAGGAGGCTTTCTCGATCCAGAGCATTTCCAAGGTTTTCACGCTGTCGCTGGCGTTGCAGAAAATGGGCGATGCCCTGTGGGAGCGAGTGGGGAGGGAACCGTCCGGCTCCGCTTTCAATTCGATCGTTCAGCTCGAGCATGAGAAGGGAATTCCGCGCAATCCGCTGATCAATGCGGGCGCGATCGTCGTTACCGATCATCTGGTCGAGAATGGCGATGCCGATGCCGCGATCAACACGCTTTTGGGCGTGCTGCGGGATCATGCGGAAGATCCCAGCATCGAAATCGATTATGAGGTTGCGCGGTCGGAAAGCGAAACCGGCGCGCGCAATCGCAGCCTCGCCCATTTCATGGCGAGCTTCGGCAATCTCGACAATGAGGTGGAGGCGGTGCTCTCAGCCTATTTCCGCCATTGCGCACTGTCGCTCTCGTGCAGCCAGCTCGCCCGTGCCGCCCTGTTCCTTGCGTTCGACGGCAAGGATCCGGTCACCGGCGAACGGATCGTCACGTCGCAGCGCTGCCGCCGGATCAACGCAGTGATGATGAGTTGCGGTCATTACGACAATTCGGGCGACTTTGCGTTCCGGATCGGCCTGCCCGGCAAAAGCGGCGTGGGCGGCGGTGTTCTCGCCATTGCTCCCGGTGAAGGCGCGGTTGCCGTCTGGTCGCCCGGGCTCAACGATGCCGGAACCTCCACCGTCGGCGCGATCGCGCTCGAGGCGCTGATGGCTGAAACGGGTTGGTCCGTTTTCGGATAAAAGACACGATTGCCCGACGCGCTCCAAGCCGCGGCCCCGCCTGTGGTTTCGTCTCAATCTCCAAGGGCCCGGAATCCCGACCGGGAGAATAAGAGGTTGCAAATTTTGCAACCGACCGAACGCTCTTCGCAGAGG
>JBPOET010000327.1:0-2938 GCA_051251675.1 Parasphingopyxis sp.
GAACACCATAGTGTAAAGCGGTGGCCTCGACGAATGGGGAAACCGCCCTGGCCCCCAAGGCTTCCGCACCGTTATCATCGTTGCCGGCCACGGCGGAAAAGACCCCGGAGCCGGCAGCCGCTACGCCCGCTCAATCCCCGGCCATGGGCCGCTGGCTCATCCTCGCAGAGGTGCTCGGTTTCGTCGCGCTGGCGCTCGGCTCGCGCTATCTGGTTAGCCTCGTCACCTGGCGGTTCGCCGGGCCGATCTCCCTGATTTTCACGCTCGTCATCCTGACCGCCTATCTGCGGGGGCGGGGGATCGGCTGGCGGGATATGGGTGTCCGGGCCTTGCCGGGGTTGAAGGCGAAGCTGCTCCTGATTCCGCAAACGGCGCTGGTTGGCGCGGTCTTTTTCGGCGCGGTAGCGGCTGTCCTGATCGGCGGGCCGGCGATCGGCCTCGATTTTATCGGGCAGGTTCCCGATACGGTGGAGGATCGCTGGGGGGATCTCGAGGGCAACCTCCCGCTGTTCCTGCTCTGGCTCGCCATCGTCTGGACGGTGGCGGCCTTTGGCGAGGAGATGTTCTTTCGCGGCTATCTGATTAGCCGGCTGGAAACCGCCTTTGCCGATATCCGCTGGGGCGTCGTGCTGGCCGTGCTACTCCCCGCCTTGCTGTTCGGTTATGGCCATTATTATTATCAGGGACTGAGCGGGGTGGTTGTGACGGGGACGATCGGCCTTGTGCTCGGGACCATGTTCGTCCTGTTCCGGCGCAATCTCTGGCCGGTTATCCTGTGGCACGGCATCATCGACACGCTGGCCTTCACCGCGACCTTTATGAACTGGGATATCTAGGACGATGCGCAGCTGCGAAAAAAGTGCCATATAGGTAAAAAATGCTTGACATCGCAACGCTATTTGGTTAGAAAGGGTCAAGATCGAAAATTGTATCCGGCCGGGGCGCGAAGGCGTTTCCCGGCCTTTTCATTGGTGGCCCTCGCATGGCGGACAAAGACAATTCGAAGCGCGCGGCGCGCAGCTATACCGGGAAAAACCCGGGCCGGGCGCAAATCCGCGCGGTGCGCCGCGACGGATGGAGCGAGGAGCGGCGCGCTATCTTCCTCGAAACCCTGGCGGCAACCTGCAACGTCACCGCGTCCATCCGTGCAGCGGGAATGAAGAGCAGCTCTTCCTTATGGAAGCTGCGCAAGCGCGACTCCGGTTTTGCCCGGGCTTGGGACGAGGCGATCGCCCTAGCGTATGAGCGGCTGGAACTGGTGATGCTGGAACGGGCGATCAACGGAACGGAGAAACCCGTTGTGCGCGGCGGGCGGGAAGTCGCAACCATGAAAGAATATAGCGACGGCGTGGGTATCCGGCTGCTCCAGGCGCATCGCGATACGGCAATGCGGGCGCGGGAGCGGGAGGACGGGTTTTGCGATCCCGGGGAAGCGTTCGAGGAACTGAAGCGCCGTCTCGCCGTCATGCACGAGAAAAGGAAAGCGGGCGAGGCGGCAGGCGGAAGGGATGGATGAACCGTCGGTTGCCGAGCAGGTGGCGGCGCTTGACGAGGAAGAACGGGGGTGGGTGCTGGAAGGGGTAGAGCCCGGGCAGGCCGGGCCGCTCCTGCGTCACTGGGAATTCTGGTCGCGCGGCAATCAGAAGCAGCCTGGCGGGATGTGGCGCATCTGGCTGATCATGGCCGGGCGCGGCTATGGCAAGACGCGCTCCGGAGCGGAATGGGTGCGCGATTTCGCGCGCCGGCACGGGCTGTGCCGGATCGCGCTGGTGGCGGCGACGCAGGCGGAAGCGCGGGCGATCATGGTGGAAGGCGAAAGCGGGATATTGGCGGTGAGCCAGGGGGCGGAAAGGCCGCGCTTCGAACCATCGCTCGATCGGCTGGTCTGGTCCAACGGAACCATAGCGACGCTCTATTCGGCGGCGGAGCCGGACGGGCTGCGCGGCGCGTCGCATCACCTGGCCTGGGCGGACGAGATCGCAAAATGGAAGCTGGGCGAGGCGGCGTGGGACAATCTCATGCTCGGGCTGCGGCTCGGCGATTATCCACGCGTCGTCGCTACGACGACGCCCCGCCCGACGCCGCTGCTCCAGCGATTGCTCGCGGACCGGAGAGTCGCGGTGTCGCGGGGGCGGACGCGCGACAACAGTCTGCATCTGCCCGGCGGGTTTCTCGCTGCGACCGAAGCTGCCTATGGCGGCACAAGGCTGGGGCGGCAGGAGCTGGACGGCGAACTGATCGAGGATATCGAGGGCAGTTTATGGCCGCGCGCGCTTATCGAGGCGGGGCGGGTGAAGAAAGCGCCGGAGCTGACGCGTATCGTTATCGCCGTCGATCCGCCGGCGGGGACAGGGGCGCGCAGCGATGCGTGCGGAATCGTGGTAGCCGGGCTGGGGAAAGATGATCGTGGATATGTGCTGGCCGATGCCAGCGTGGAAGGGTTGCGGCCCGAAGGCTGGGCGCGGAAAGTGGCGGTCACGGCGGAGGCATGGACAGTCGACCGGGTGGTGGCCGAAGCCAATCAGGGCGGCGCGATGGTGCGCAGCGTGCTGCAGGCGGCCGGGTACAGTCTCCCGCTGCGCCTGATCCATGCGTCGCGCGGCAAGACAGCTCGCGCCGAGCCGGTCGCCGCGCTCTATGAGGCCGGTCGGATCAGCCATGCGGGAATATTCCCCGCGCTGGAAGACGAGATGGCAGGGATGACGATAGGCGGCGACTATGCGGGGCCGGGGCGGAGCCCGGATCGCGCCGATGCGCTCGTCTACGCGCTGACGGAGTTGATGCTGGGCAGGAGGAAAGAGCCGGGCGTAAGAAAGTTGTGAGCCCTCAGAAAGATGCGTCCCCGGCGACGCATGTCCGGAGCAGCGCTGCAAGTGCGGCGCTGCCGGAAACCGGGAAGGTGTCGATCGCTTCGCCGTTATGGGCGACGGTCAGCGTG
>JBPOET010000328.1:0-2936 GCA_051251675.1 Parasphingopyxis sp.
CGGCTATCCTGTAGCAAAGGGTTTTCGGGGAAAGTGCACGGACGCCGTTCCTTTCGCCAGACCGTGCAAATTGCAAGTGCCCATTTATTCTGGCGCCGCAATAGGCACTATGAAACGAACCATGGCCTCGCGCCGTAAACGCTTCATCTACAAAAAAGCACTTTTCATCGTATTTGATACATCATAACATATACGCTCCATCACTGGAGGAGTGTTCTATGCATCGCTTTCTAAAATCGACATCCGCCCTGACGGCAATCGGAATTCTGGCGATTTCCTGTTCCGAAGGGTCACCGGACTATGCCGAAGAAGCAGCGTATGAAGAGTATGGCGCCGACGTTGCCGAAGCCGAGGCGGCACAAAGCGAAGGCGGCCCCGATATCGCGCCGACGGCGGCCCCCGGAGTCGCGTTCAATTATCGCTATGCCTTCCGGCTGCAGAACAACCAGATCGCATCGATCCAGGAACGCCATGCCGCCGCGTGCGAAGAACTGGGCGCCGACCGCTGCCGGATCACCGGTATGCGCTACCGGCTGGTGAACGAGACGGATGTCTCCGCCATGCTGCAATTCAAACTCGACCCAGCCATAGCCAGATCCTTTGGCCGTGATGCGGGTCAGCTTGTGACCGAGGCGGAGGGCATGCTGGTCGATGCCGAGATCAGCGGGATCGATGAAGGAGCCAATATCGCCCGGGCGCAGAGGGATGGCGCGAATATCGCCGACACGGTCGCCCAGATCGAAGCGCAGCTGGCGACACCCGGTCTGCCGGAAGGCGAGCGAGTCCTGCTCACCCAGCAGCTTGAGCGCCTGCGTCAGGCCAGCCAGGCAACGCGGGAGCGCATCGCCAACAGCGAAGAATCTCTCGCCACGACGCCGATGACTTTCACTTACGGTTCGGGTGACATCATTCCCGGCTTCGACAGCCGGACACCCATGCGAGAAGCCTTCCGCGAGAGTGGGTCGCTATTCTTCGGCACCATCGCCTTTTTCGTGATCGCGCTGGGCGCTATCATTCCTTGGCTGTTGCTGATCCTGATAGTCGTCGCCCTGGTGCGGGTCATTCGCCCGGTCTGGCGGCACTATCTCGGCGATCGGGAACAGACTGATGACATCCCGGCGTAAGCTCTGACGGCCGAAACGGTATCGGAGTGCGGCGATCTAGCTCAGCTCCGATACCAATCGGCATCGGGCAGCGTCACACCATCGCGCTCATTGTCCCAGATAATGTGCATGATCCACCACCGGGCACCGTCCCAGAATAGCTGGATCATGTTCAATCCGCGGAACAGCAACGTACCGCCTTCCTGCGCGTCGCGCGCCTCATATTCGCTGAACGCCTGGGCGATATTGCCAAACTGGAACACCTTTCTGTTGGTTTCGATCTCGTAGAAATGCTGGTCGGCCAATAGCGGGATCGTCGCCTCGCGAAACTCGTCGACGGAAAAAGCGAAATGGATCGGCGTACCGTCATCGGCAACCCGGGTGCGCACTAGCCGTGCATCGGGATGGAAGAGCTGGTTTTCCAGCTCCCAGTCCTGACCGCCAGGCGGTCCGGAGATCGCCGTGTAAATCCCCGAAATCACGGTATCCATGTTGCTGAAATCCATAATCCTTCCTCCTTTTCACTCTCTATGCCCTGTTTAGCGTCCGCTATCGACCTCCCGGCGCGGATCGTCCGGATCGAGACGGATGATCGCGTGCATCGGATGGGTCTCCGCTTCTTCGATCAGCCAGTCCCGGAACATTTTTATCTTCGGCTGGTTGCGCTGCAGCTCAGGGCAGACGATCCATACGCTGGTGCGGCCGTAAATCGCCTTGCCGAGCTGGACGAGACGGCCATCGGCGAGCTCGTCCGCCCAAAGGGCCGGATCGAGGATCGCAATGCCCTGCCCCGCGATCGCCGCGCTCCCCTCGATCATCTGGGAATCGAGCCGCACCGCCGGCAGCGGCTTCGTATCGGTAATCCCGTGATAGGCCGACCAGTTGATCCACCAGCGATCGTCCGGGCTCAGGAGATGCGAGGCCATGATCCGCTGCGGGGTATCGAGCGGCCCATGCGCGGCGATAAATTCCGGGCTTGCCATGGGTGCATAATGCACGCGCATCAGGAACTGGCTGTGAAGGCCCGGCCATCCGCCCCTGCCGACACGGATCGCCACATCGACATCGCCCCGCGCGAAATCGACGAGGCCGTCATTCACGTCCAGCCGGACAGCGAGATTGGCCTGGTTGAGCTGGAAATTGCCGAGCCGCATCGCAAGCCAGCGATTTGAGAAGGTTCCGTAGCTGCTGATTGTGAGCTGGCTGTCATCGGCTTCGCGCATCCGCGCCACCGCGTCGCTGAGCAAGTCGAGCGCGGCGGTGGCCTGGGTCGCGAGCGGTATGGCCGTGTCGAGCAACGCGACGCGTCCCCGTTCGCGCTGGAACAAGGGAGCTTCCAGCCAGTGCTCCAATAACTTGATCTGATAACTGACCGCAGCCTGGGTCATACCAAGCTCTTCGGCGGCATTGGTGAAATTCTGGTGCCTCGCAGCAGCCTCAAACACTCGAATGGCCGACAAGGGAGGCAATGTGCGCATGCCCTATTCATAAGCTCTCCTTATACTTCAAGTCGAGCATTTAGTTGGCGGCCTTCGGCGTTGCCGCCTATCTCCGCAGCATCACAGAGCGATTGATGTAAGGAGACAGACGATGCGTGATGAATTTGATGCCCGGATCTGGAACGCCGATCACGACAGCGTCGGCATCATGCTGAAGACGATTGCCGAAGACGGCGCGAACGGCCTGACAAGCACACGCCATGCATTGCTGCGCAACGCCCGCAATGTCGGTTTCCATGGCACCGCCATGCTTGCCGCAGCGATGGTGAGCGGAACCACGATCCTCGCGGCAGTCGGACCGGCAACCGGCGCCTAGACCCGAATGCCCCCAACC
>JBPOET010000329.1:0-2932 GCA_051251675.1 Parasphingopyxis sp.
AGAACCGCGCGGCGATACAGGGCAAATGATGGCAGTAGTGCATCGGTTGCGGGGATGCGGCCCGATCTCATCGTCACCATGGGTGGAATCGCGCGCGATCAGGAGCGACTCGCGGCGCGTATTGGGGCGCAGATCGTGATCCTTCCCTATCCGCAGACCCTCGAAGATATCGAAACGGCAACTTTGCAAATCGCCGCCGCACTGGGCCGGGAAGAACGCGCGCGCGGCTTTATCTCCGCATTGCGGCATCTCGAAGCGACCCGCCCAGCGACATCGACCGAAGCGATATTTCTCAGCGATGGCGGGTTGGGCGTTGCCTCGGCCAGTCTTGACGCCCAGTGGCTCTCTCTCGCCGGCGTAGCCGTTCCCGATAACCAGGGCGGCCGGGTAACGGCAGAACAGATGCTGATCGACCCGCCCACGGCAGTTGTTCGCAGCGACTATCGGGAAGAACAGGTGTCGCGCGGCCAATTCTGGCCCGGTTTTCGTTTTCTGGAGCGGTCCGCGCACACCCGGACCGTTTCCACCGATGGGCGGCGCTGGACCTGTTCGGGATTGTCGCTATTGCCGGAGATCATCCGGTTGCGCAGGGCGTTCGGGCAATGACCAGATCGCTGTATATCGGCCTGGGACTGCTGGTCATGGTCCTGATCGGGGTTTCGATTGCCATCCCCATGCAATCCCTGCCTGCCTTGTTCGAAACCGATCCGGATCTCGGCCTGATCGTTATCAGCGAACTGCGTCTGCCGCGGGCGTTGCTCGCCCTTGTCTACGGCGCCATCCTCGGCGCGAGCGGTGCGGCAATCCAGGCGCTGTTCGCCAACCCCCTCGCCTCTCCCGACATAACCGGCGCTACAGGCGGCGCGGCTTTGGGTGCCGTCGCCATGGCCTATCTGATCGGTTTCGCCAGTCCGCTGGGCGTTGCGATCGGTGGTGTGTCCGGGGCCGGGATAGCCCTGGCGTTGCTGTTGCTGCTTGCCGGGCCGCGTGCGGAAACGGCCACCCTGTTGCTGGCCGGCATCGCGATAAGCACGATCACCGGGGCGGGAACCGCGCTCGCTCTCGCCCTCGCCCCCTCTCCTTTCGCCTTTTACGACGCCTATGACTGGCTGATGGGCTCGCTCGTCGATCGCAGCCTGACGCAACTTGTATTCGCTGGAATTCCCGCCATTGCCGCGCTGCTCTATCTTGCGCGATGCGCCCCCGCTCTCGACAGGCTGGCGCTGGGCGAGGATGTCGTCGAGGCCATGGGGCATGATATTGGCGCAATGCGCCGCAACATCATTGCCGCGACGGCCATCGGTGTCGGAGCGGCGGTATCCGTATGCGGCGCAGTTGGTTTCATCGGTCTTGTCGGACCGGTCCTGGCGCGCAAGCTGACCGGAGGCCATCCGGGGCGAGCTATTCTGCCCGCCGCCTTGATCGGGGCGATACTCCTGCTATCGGCGGATATTGCGGTCCGTTTCGCTCCTCCGGACAGGTCTCTACCCATCGGCGTTCTGACCGCGATCCTCGGCGCGCCCTTTTTTCTGACGCTGGTAGCGCGAATGCGATGGAGTGCACGGCCATGACCTGTCGGCTAACGGCGCATGCGCTGAGCATATCGGGCAGGTTGAAACCGTGCGACCTCAACTTTTCCGCCGGCAGCGTGACGATGCTTGTCGGTCCCAATGGCGCCGGCAAGACCAGTTTGTTGCATGCGCTCGCCGGTCTTCCCGGAAGCTCCGGCAAGGTCTTGGTAGATGGCGATGACATTCGCGCGCTGGCGCCGGTTCAGCGCGAGCGGCAGCTGGCTTTTCTGGGTGCTTCGCGGGATGTGCGCTGGCCCTTATCCGTGCGCGATTTCATAGCACTGGGACTACCGGACCAGTCGCAGCCCTGCCGCATAGAGGAGGTTCTGATGTCGCTCGACGGCCGGGAACTGGCCGACCGGCGCCTCGATCATCTTTCGACGGGAGAACGGTCTCGCGTGATGATTGCCCGGGCCCTGGTATCGCAGTCCAGCGTCCTTCTACTCGACGAACCTATCGCAAATCTCGATCCGAAATGGCAACTTACGATATTGGCCCGGCTTCGCAGCGAGGCCGACAGGGGCACGGCCGTTATCCTGTCTGTCCATGACCTTGAACTGGCCCGGCAACATGGCGACCGGGTTGTCGTTATCAACAAGGGACGGATCGTTACCGATGATACGCCATCGCAGGCGCTGTCTGAAGCCGTTATCGCGGATATATTCGGGGTCAGCCGCAGTGGCGATCGCTGGGTCAGGGTCTGACCGGAAACTCAGTCTTCGGGCGGATCTGCTATCATCGCGGTGAATTCGACCTCTGCGACGAGCTTGTCTTCGACCAGGGCTTTGCCGCTGAACTTGCAGACCGGAAAGCGTTTCTTCGCATATTCCACGTTGAGGGTCAGCAAACAGCCCGGCTCGACGGGTGCCCGGAACTTGGCGCCGTCGATTGCCATAAAATAGACGAGCTTTCCGCTTTCCAGAAGGTCGAGTTCCTCTACCGCCATGATTGCCGCGGCCTGGGCGAGAGCTTCGATGATCAGCACGCCCGGCATGATCGGGCGTCCCGGGAAATGGCCCTGGAAAAACTCTTCGTTCATCGAAACGGCCTTGATTGCCGAAATCGACTCCCCGGGGACGATTTTCGCGACCCGGTCTACCAGCAGAAAGGGATAACGATGCGGAATGGCCGCCATAACCCGCTTGATGTCAAGCGGGCCGATGACGGCCTTTTCCTGCGATTCAGACGCGCTCACCGGCCTTCAGGCTGGCTCGTTGCGGGCTGGGCAGCAGCCTGAGCAGCGCGCAGCGTGTCTCCCGGAGACCAGCCGGCAGGCGGAATGGCCTGAACGCTGGGTACGCGGGTGTTGAGCTGAGCCGTCACAGCCGCCGTGATATTGGCTGCCGAGTTCGGTGCGATGG
>JBPOET010000033.1:0-10453 GCA_051251675.1 Parasphingopyxis sp.
CAAATGCGTCATAATTCTTTTTCAGATCAGCTTCGGTGAAGCTTGCCTTGCCGATCGTCGAATGAACGATACCGGCTTTCTCGGCGCGGAACTCGACCTGTCCGCCCTTGGCATCCTTGACCGCTTTCGCGACATCAGGAGTAACTGTGCCCAGTTTCGGGTTCGGCATCAGGCCCTTGGGACCCAGCACCTTACCGAGACGGCCGACAACACCCATCATGTCCGGTGTCGCGATGACACGGTCATAATTGAGATCGCCGCCCTGCATGGCTTCCATCAGGTCTTCGGCGCCAACCGTGTCGGCACCGGCTTCCTTGGCTTCGTCCGCCTTCGCATCCTTGGCGAATACGGCGACGCGAACGTCCTTGCCGGTACCCGAGGGGAGCGAAACAACGCCGCGGACCATCTGGTCGGCGTGGCGCGGGTCGACGGCGAGATTCATCGCAATTTCGATGGTCTCGTCGAATTTGGATGTCGCATTTGCCTTGACGATCTTCAGCGCATCGTCCGACGAATGCAGCGTGTCACGATCGACTGCGTCGAGGAGTGCCTTACGCTTTTTGCTCAGCTTTGCCATGATTTAGCCCTCCACCACTTCAAGGCCCATCGACGTGGCGGAGCCTTCGATGATGCGGGTTGCGGCTTCAATGTCATTGGCATTGAGATCGGCCATTTTGGTTTCGGCGATTTCGGCAAGCTGCGAACGCTTGATCTGGCCGACAATTTCCGTGCCGACCGTGCTTGCGCCTTTTTTGAGCTTGGCCGCCTTTTTCAGCAGGTAGCTCGCCGGCGGGGTTTTCGTGACAAAGGTGAAGCTGCGATCCGCATAGACCGTGATCTTGGTCGGGATCGGAGCGCCTTTTTCCATCTCCTGGGTCTGTGCGTTGAACGCTTTGCAGAAATCCATGATGTTCACGCCGCGCTGGCCCAATGCGGGTCCAAGCGGCGGGGAGGGGTTGGCTGTGCCGGCAGGGACCTGCAGGCTGATATAGCCGTCAATCTTCTTTGCCATTGTCTTCTATCTCACCTTTTCTCTTGGCTTAGTGGTACGAACGGCAGTGGCCCTGCCTCCCACATATTTTCCGGACCATCCGGAAACCGGCTTCGCCGCCCTGAACTTGTTTCAGGGTCCATTTCTCCATCTGCGCTGTCATTGCGTTTGGAAGGATGGATGCTGAAACAAGTTCAGCATGACGAATTAAACTATTTTACTAACTCCACCTGCTCGAATTCCAGTTCGACCGGCGTTGCGCGACCGAAGATCGACACCGAGACCTTGACGCGGGCCCGGTCGAAATCGAGCTCCTCGACCACGCCGTTGAAGCTGGCGAACGGTCCGTCGAGCACTTTGATCTGGTCGCCGATTTCGTAATCGACATTGATTTTCTGCTTCGGCGCCGCTGCGGCTTCCTCCTTGGTGTTGAGGATGCGGGCGGCTTCGGCTTCGCTGATCGGCTGCGGCTTGCCGTTGGAACCGAGAAAGCCGGTTACTTTCGGCGTGTTCTTGACGAGGTGGTACACATCGTCGTTCATGCTCAGCTTCGCCAGGACATAACCGGGAAAAAACTTCCGTTCGGTCTGCACCTTCTTGCCGCGCTTGACTTCGGTCACCTCCTCGGTGGGCACTTCGACTTCCTCGACGAGCGGCTCAAGACCCATGCGCGTGGCTTCCGCCAGGATGGCGTCCCGCACCTTGTTCTCGAAGCCCGAATAGGCGTGAATGATGTACCAGCGTGACATTGAATACCCTTAAGCTGAGGCTTTTAACTCACCAGCCCGATCAGGAACCGGACGATCATGTTGAAGAAGGAATCGACGCCAAGGAAAAACACGGCGAGAACGGCGGTCATGATCATGACCATGATGCCGGTCTGAATGGTCTCCTGACGGGTCGGCCAGACGACTTTCGACGTCTCTGCGCGCACCTGCCGGATGAATTCGCCTGGATTGACCTTTGCCACGGTTCCCATTCACCTCATTCAAAACCAAAAACGCACACACGCCGCCATCGGCCTTGTCGGCCGACATTGGCATGAGTGTTACACCCTATCTCGGACTCGCAAGCTGCCCTTTCAAGGCACGCCTGCCGGACCAATTGAAGACCGGATGGCAGGAGCGGAGGGGCTCGAACCCACGACCCTCGGTTTTGGAGACCGATGCTCTACCAACTGAGCTACACTCCTCCGAGTCCGAGATGCGCGCGTTTAACGGGGTGGGGAGGGGGATGCAAGGACATTGTCGTGGCGCACCCACTCGGTGCCAAAGTCAGGCGACGGCCTTTCCGTCGGTTCCGCCGGTTCGGGACCGGACGGCGGCGGCGTTCATCGGTGGGTCGATGAAATAGCCCTGAACCTGCGAACAGCCCAGACGTTCGGCAATGGCGTACTGCTCTTCATTTTCGATGCCCTCGGCAATCGTGGCGACGCCAAGGCTGTCGGCCATGGCGATGACGGCGCGAATGATGGCGATGCTCGATTTCGATCCCTTCTCGGCGTCCCTGATAAAACGTTTGTCGATCTTGATGGAATTGAAGTTCGTGCGGCCGATGAAGCCCAAAGTGGAATAGCCTGTTCCAAAATCGTCAAGGGCCATGGTTACGCCCAGCGCATTCAGCTGCTCGAACGTTCTGACCGCCTGTTCGCAATCATTGTTCAAAATCGCCTCGGTGGTTTCCAGCTCGAGGCGGGTCGGTGCAATGCCGGAACGCGAAAGCGCGGATACGACCGCTGTGCTCAGCCGCGGATTGCGGAGCTGCCCGGCGGACAGGTTGATCGCAAGGCGATATTGTTCCGGCCATGAGGCGGCTTCATTGCACGCTTCCCTGAAAACCCACTCGCCAATTGTGTCGATCAGCCGGGTTTCTTCGGCAATCGGGATGAATTTGTCGGGAGACACGCTGCCCAATTCCGGGTTTGTCCAGCGCAGCAGCGCTTCGAAACCGGCCGTTTCGCCGGTCGCGAGCGTGACGACCGGCTGGTAAACAAGATGCAGCTCACCCTTTTTCAGCGCGTCGCGTAACGCGCTTTCGATCGCCCGGCGCTCCTCCGCTTTCTGGAGCAATGCCGGTTCGTAAGGCGAATGGATTCCCCGCCCGCTGCCCTTGGCTCGGTAAAGGGCCAGATCGGCGTTGCGTAGCAGCGAGGACGCCGAGGCTCCGTCTTTCGGATAAATGGCGGAGCCGACACTTGCCCCGATATGCAGGATTTGACCGTCGACGGAATAGGGCGCGGACAGGCTCATGATGATTTCACGGGCGCGTACGTCCAGTCCTTCGGAAGACTGGCTGTCGGCAATGATCATGGCGAACTCGTCGCCTCCGAGCCGCCCGCATTTGTCATCGGGTTTGCACAGTTTGTTCAGGCGTTCCGCTACCTGGGCAAGCAATTTGTCGCCGACCGGGTGACCGGACGTGTCGTTGATGGCCTTGAAGCGGTCGAGATCGATCATGAGAAAGGCGCAATAGCGGTTTTTCGCCGCCGATTGAGCGATACTGTCGCGCAGGAGCTCGTTGGTATATGCACGGTTGGGCAGCCCGGTCAGCGTATCGAAATGCGCCATATGGTATATGCGACGTTCAATGGCTTCGCGTTCGGTGACATCCGCGATGACACCGCGATATCCCATGATATGCCGGTTCGCGCTTAACCTGGGCGTGCCGGATATCTTCCACCAACGCTGGCTGCCTTCCAAAATTAACGGGACGGTGAAGTCGCTGAACGTCTGGCCCGCCTGCATCTTGGACAGCAGCTCGCTGACTTCTTCGCCAAGTCGCTCTTCACGCCAGGTCGGGCCGGCCAGAATGTCCAATAGCGGCAATCCGCTCAATTGCTCCGAACTCAGTCCGGTGGCAGCGGCAAAACGCTGCGAAGGCTCGACAATGCATTTGCGGGCATCCACCTGCCACAGCCAATCTCCGCCTGCCGAATCGTCCTGACGCAACATCAGGTTCACCACTTCGCGTTGTTCAGCCAGTGCTATATCATTGCGCAGCCTGACGATGACTGCCCGACCGTTGATGAGCATCGTGAAAGTCAGGCAGAGCGTATAGGAAAGGACAAGGCCGGCAAGCAGGGTCAGATCCATCCGGAGCAGCATGATGCTCAGGCTGAAGCCGACCAGGCCATTGAGCATGATGCCAGCCAGGGGCACGACGTTGAGCATCAATGCGCTTGCCCCCATCAGCGCAAGGCTGAAGGCTGCGATCGTGATAATCTGCTCCATATCGCCATATTGAGCGAAAAAGAGCGGAGGGATGGACCAGAACAGGCCGATGATCGTGCAGTTGGCGATAGCGCGCATGATGTCTCGGCGTTGGGCGCCTCCGGTTCGGGCAAGATTGGCTTTCCGGGCGGATATTGTCGAAAGCAGGCCGATTATCAGGGTAATCAGCCAGACGGCCATCATTCCGGCTGGCACGACATCCCAGAATAGCGATGCCGATGACAATGTCGCCAGGATTACGGCAACTACCGGGAGCAGGGAGTTTTTGCTGAGTTCACGTAACTGTGCGGCACGCACCATTTTCCACTCGCCGCCCTGCGGCTCGTGAAATCCCAAAATCTCCATCCAGCGAAGCTGGTTGTTGTCCGTTGCTGCCATCACCATCCCTTTCGACAAGGAATAGTGGAAAAAGCCTTTCTGAAACCCGGACCAGAACAGTTAATCTGGTCTTTACCGCGCTTTTCGGCGGTACGGCGTCTCAGGCGGCGATGTCGTAAGGCTGAATTTCGCCGGAAAGGTAAAGATTACGGGCTTTTGCGCGGCTAAGCTTGCCCGAACTCGTTCGCGGAAGCGTTCGCGGAGGAACCAATTCGATCACACAATTCATACCTGTAATCGCCCGCACCTTATCGCGGATCATGCCGTGAAGTCTTGTCCGTTCGTTAACGTCAGATGTACGGCACTGCACTAGAACTGCAGGTGTTTCCTCTCCGCCTGGCGCGGTAATCGAGAATGCGGCAATGTCGCCGGACTTGAAACCCGGCAGCTGTTCGACCGCCCATTCGATATCCTGCGGCCAGTGATTCTTGCCGTTGATGATGATCATGTCCTTGGCGCGGCCGACCACATAGAGATAGCCGTTCGAGAGATAGCCCATATCGCCGGTATCGAGCCACCCATCCTTCATACAGGCATCGGTCGCTTCGGGATCGCGAAAATAGCCGTCCATGATCGCCGGTCCCTGGATCCAGACCTGGCCGATCGCCTTGTCGGGCATGATCGAGCCATCTTCGTGGCGGATCTCAATGGTCGTATCGCGCACGGCCTTGCCGCAATTGACGATGGCGCGATAACGGACAGGCTCGTCATTATCCGCTTTGGGGACCCCGGAAAGCTCGCTCTCCTCCACCAGGTCGACGACAATGCCCTCACCGGCGGGCATCAGCGTAACCGCGAGCGTGGCCTCAGCCAGGCCATAGCTCGGTACGAAACATTTCGGATCGAAGCCCGCATCGGCAAAGGCGTCGGTGAAATGTTGCATCACATCGGGCCGGATCATGTCCGCGCCGTTGCCGGCCAGGCGCCAGCGGGAAAGATCGAAGCGGTCTGCGACGTGGGACTGACTGCCAATCCGGCGTGCGCAGATGTCATAGCCGAAGGTTGGCGAATAGCTGCATGACGTGCCCGGATTGCGGCTGATCAGGTCAAGCCAGGCGAGCGGGCGGCGCGCAAAATCGGCGGTCTTCAGATAGTCGGTGGATACCTGGTTTGCGACCATGGAGAGCATACATCCGACAAGGCCCATATCGTGATAGAAAGGCAGCCAGGAAATGCACCGGTCCTCGGGGCCGATCAGCATGCCATTGGCGTGCGAACCAAGATTGTGCAGCAGCGCCTTGTGGCTGATGACCACGCCGTGCGGGAAGCGGGTCGAACCGCTCGAATATTGCAGATAGGCAATATCGTCGGGGCCCGCCTGAGGGAGGGTAACGTCCGGCGCATCGCGCTTGGCAAAGCTTTCCCAGTCCTGGCCGGGCACGGCGCAGGCTTCGGCAGCAGCTTGCGAAATTTCCCCGATCTCCGCCGGATAGAGCAGCAATTGGGGCTCGGAACTGCGCAGCTGCACCGCCAGCTGGTCGATATAGCCTTCCTTGCCGCCGAACGAGGTCGGCAGGGGCAAGGGAACAGGCAGCGCGCCTGCGTAGACGGCGCCGAAAAACAGTGCGCAAAATTCCGGCTCGGTATCGGCGATAAGCGCAACCCGGTCGCCCGGTTTGATCCCGAACGCGATCAGTCTTCTGGCGGCCGCTAGAGAATCTTCCCGCAGTTCGGAATAGGGATAGGGGCGGACGAGATTGCCGCGGGCGTCGTGAAAATTGAATCCCCGCTTGCCGGCGGCGGCATAGTCCAGCGCTTCGCCCAATGTGTCGAAATCGGCAAAACGTCGCGGCAATTCGTCATGAATCGGTGTCGGTTCAAGAGAATCTGTCATGATTTCCTTCAAATGCTCCCCATGTCGCGATCGGATATTTTTCTTTTTGCGACAGTCGCCATGCCATATGCGCGACGGATGATACCCAGATTGGACGCATAGCCGATCAGCCGCGTTCAAAATTCGGCTCCACTATGGCACAAAGATGGCGCATGACCGGTCAAACCCGCAAAAAACCCCGTCCACCGCTCGATAGAGAGAGTCTCGAGCAGTTGGCGCTCTTCTATGTCGGCCGGTATGCGACCACGCGGGCCAGGCTGCGCAGTTATCTTGCGCGCAAACTACGGGAGCGGGGATGGGCAGGGGAGAGGCCGCCCGCCATCGAAGCGCTTGCCGAGAAATTCTCCGATCTGGGCTATATCGATGACGCTGCCTTCGCCGCTTCGCGTGCAGCATCGCTCGGCCGGCGCGGCTATGGAGCAAGACGGGTCGAACAGGCGCTTTATGCTGCGGGAATCGAAGAGGCCGATGGCGCCGATGCGCGCGGGATTGCCGCCTATCAGGCCTGGGACTCGGCTCTGGCCTTTGTCCGGAAGCGGCGCTTCGGTCCCTATGCGCCCCAGTCCTTTGACCCGGACCGCAAGCGCAAAGCGCTCGCCGCGATGATCCGTGCTGGCCATCCTTATGAACTTGCGCGAAAATTCATCGATCGAGAGCCCGGAGACTTTCCCGAACGGGACGAGTAGCGCCTCCTTCGGTGCACCCTTTCACGATTAGCGAAATTTGTGTTAGATAATTGCCCAAACAGGGGACGGTGCATGACATCGGAAGGGAACGCGGCGGCTTTGGAGGCTGCGCCGGAGAACATGGAGCATGATGCTGCCGGTGAAGGCGCGTCCGGGGAGGCGTTGTCGCGGGCTTCGGGCATTGTCAAATGGTTCGACGGAACGCGCGGTTACGGCTTTCTCGTTCCCGACGACGGCGATGGAGACATCCTTGTCCATTTTTCCATCCTGCGCGATCATGGCCGGCGAACCCTGCCGGAAGGTGCGCGGCTGGAATGCAATTTTGCCGAGCGGGATCGCGGTCGGCAGGCGACGGAAATTCTCTCGATCGACCTTGAAGGGTGCGAAGATTTTTCCGATCAGAATTCGGGCGATGACAGGCATGAACATGATGCGCTTGCAGAGGCTGCAGGGGATTTCGAACCGGTTACCGTAAAATGGTTCAACCGCCTGAAAGGTTATGGTTTTCTTGTCCGGGAAGGCAAGGGGCGGGATGTGTTTGTCCATATGGAGGTTGTCCGCAGTTCGGGGCTTGGCGAGATCGATGCCGGCGATCGGCTGGAGGCCCGCATTGCTGATGGAGGCAAAGGGCCACTTGCGGTGACGCTCCAGCATTGCGAATAACCCGGCATGACCGATTTACCGTATCGTGCGATGTCTTGTGCGCTGGTCGCTCTGGGGCTGCTTGCCTGCAGGGCTGAAACCCAGCTTCCGGCCGATCCGCCGGCAATGGTGGAAGCGGCCCAGCCGCAAGAGGATGCCGGCGACGAAGTCGGCGTGGAAACAATTCCCGTAACGGTGCGTACTGCGGCTGGCGATCGACTGTTCGATGTCGAGACGGCGATCACCCCGGAAGAGCAGCGGCGCGGGTTGATGTTTCGCGAATCGCTTCCCGAAAATGGCGGGATGATCTTTCCGTTCGAATTTCCGCGTCTGGCGAGCTTCTGGATGCGCAACACGTTGATCCCGCTCGACATGATCTTCATCCGGGCCGACGGCGTGATCACCAACATCGCCGCAAATACGGTGCCCTACACGCTCGATTCCTATTATTCGAACGAACCGGTGATCGCTGTACTGGAGATAAAGGGTGGGCGCAGCGCAGAGCTGGGAATAGCCGCCGGCGACCGCGTTAGCTGGCCCGGCGGCCCAGGCTTGCCGGAATAAGCAGGCCTTTCAGCGCAAGAAGAGTTGGCGTGCCGCTGAAGAGGCGCTAAACGCCAATCGCTATGGGACTTTTTAAAAACATCTTCATCTGGTGGGACGGTGCGACAATCGGCACGGCGTGGCATTCTCTGCGCAAGGGCCGGTTCATCGCGGAAGACTCCTCCGGAAATCGCTATTATGAAAGCAAGAAGGGCCCGCGCCGCCGCTGGGTCATCTATGCAAGCGGTAAGCCCAACGATGCGAGCAACGTGCCGGCCGAGTGGCATGGCTGGCTTCATCAGACGGTGGAAGATGTGCCCGACCAGAGCCTGCCGCCGGCGCGCGCATGGGAGGCTCCCTATACGGCCAATCTGACCGGGACGGGCGGCGCCTATCATCCGGCCGGGGCGCTGGAATCAGGTCGCGACCGGGCGCGGGCGAGCGGCGACTATGAGGCATGGAGCCCAAGTTGAGCGCCGTTCGAAATCATTTACTCGAAGCGCTGGTCGGGCTTGTCGTCGTCATCGCGGCGGTTTTGCTCGTTTTTTCCTTTCTCGGTCGCACCGCGAGCGGGGCCGGAAGCCATGCCATCGAAGTGGTCGCCTATTTTCCCAATGTCGGCGGCGTCGATATCGGTACGGATGTTCGCGTCGCGGGACTTTCCATTGGCGAGGTCACCGATGTTCGTCTCAATTCCGACGATTTCCAGGCCGAGGTACGGATGGCGATCGATCCGGAGGCGAATCTGCCCAATGACAGCAGTGCTGCGATCACCAGCGAAGGCCTTTTGGGCGGCAGCTTCATCGCCCTTTTGCCGGGCGGATCATCGGATCCCTTTGTCCAGGACGATGTCATTCTCGATACCCAGGGTGCCATAGACATGACCGGACTGATCGGTTCCATGATCAACGATTCGGGTGGTAGCTCCGGCGGCATGGGCGATACGATGAGTGACGATTTCGGAGCGGAAGACGGGGAAATGCTCCCATGATCCGGTGGGTTGCAGTACCGGCCGCGTTGGCGCTCGCGGCCTGCGGATCGACAGACAGTCCCGAAGAAGAGGCCCCCGCCGCGGAATTGACGCTCGATCAGACGCGGACCGGGCAAGCGGACGATGAAACGCTCAATGTCGACGATATCGAAGAGATTGGCGATCTGCCTGCTGATCTCACCGGCGTTACCCCGATGGCGGAGCGTGTTGCGGTGCTCGGACTGCTGAACAAGCGCAACGGCCTGTCGCGGGAGATCCGTCTCAGTCCAGGCGAATCGACGCGGGTCGGCGACGTTCTGATTCGCTTACGGGCGTGCGAAGAAACCGCGCCCTGGGAGCCGCAAAGGCTGACCGGTGCCTTTGTCCAGCTCTTTGTCCGGCAAACCGCCCGTGGCAGCAATGAGGAAAGCTGGGAGCGGGTGTTTTCCGGCTGGCTGTTCAAGGAACGCCCGTCGCTCAATGTGATTGAGCACCGGCTTTACGATGTCTGGCCCAAGGCTTGCGAAATGACATATCCGGACAATGCGCCGTCTTCGTCCGCATCGTCGGGAAACAGCCGTTCGAGCGCGGCAAGGTCTGCTCCGGCAGCCGAACCGGCCGAGCCCGCTCCTGCCAGCCCTACAGACGACAGCGCCGCGTCCAGCAACGACGTATAATCGTCTTTGGAAATTTCGATCGCGCCGAGCGAGGCGAGATGATCGGTCATGAACTGACAGTCCAGCAGGGTGAATCCGCCGGTTTTCATGCGCGCCACCAGATGCGCCAATGCGACCTTCGAGGCGTTCGATACCCGGCTGAACATGCTCTCCCCGAAAAAGGCGCGGCCCAGCCGCACGCCGTATAGCCCGCCGATCAGCTTCCCATCCTGCCAGCATTCGATCGAATGGGCGTGATGGCGCCGGTGAAGCTCTCCATAGGCGCTTTCGATGGCGGGGTTGATCCAGGTGTCGGGGCGGTCGGGCCGCGTTTCCGCACATGCTCCGACAACCTGGCCAAAAGCGGTGTCGCGGGTCACGCGAAATCTGTCGGATCGCAGTGTCTTGGCAAGTGATCGGGACAGCTGGAAACCGTCAAGCGGCAGGATTGCGCGCATTTTCGGTTCGACCCAGTAAACTTCATCCGCATCCCGGCTGTCCGCCATGGGAAAGACTCCCACCG
>JBPOET010000330.1:0-2925 GCA_051251675.1 Parasphingopyxis sp.
GGCATCGATATCGACCATCGCATCATCGGCAGCGTTGCTATTTGTCATTCCCGCCATTTCCGTATGGATTTTTCGGCGATCGCATGGTCAGCCGAACCGGTATTCCGCCAAATCCCAGATCGTTGCGGATTCCGTTCAGCAGATAGCGCTGATAGCTCATCGGGAGCTTGTCGACGCGCGAGCCGAACAGGACGAAGCTGGGCGGGCGGTTGCGTGCCTGTGTCATGTAACGCAGCTTGATACGCTTGCCTTTGGGGGCGGGCGGAGGGTTGCGTTCCACGGCATCGCGGAACCAGCGATTGAGCTCGCCGGTCGTAACCCGCTTCGACCATGCATCGCGGACCATGAATGCCGCTTCCATCAGATCGTCTATGCCCTTGCCCGAAACGGCCGAAATTGCGATCAGCGGCACGCCGCGCACCTGCGCCAGACCCTCGTCAAGAGCCGTATTGATCCCCTCGAAAAGCGCCTTCTTGTCCGCCGCGATATCCCATTTGTTGATGGCGATGACGAGCGCGCGTCCTTCTTCGAGCACGCGGTCCGCGATCTTCAGGTCCTGCACCTCGAGGCCGAGCGTCGCATCGAGCAGCAGCACCACGACTTCGGCAAAATCGACAGCGCGCAGACCATCGGCAACAGACAGCTTTTCGAGCTTGTCCTGCACCTTGGCGCGCTTGCGCATCCCGGCTGTGTCGATCAGCTCGACGGGCCGGCCCTGCCACGACCAGGGAACCGCGATGGAATCGCGCGTGATACCGGCCTCGGGACCCGTTATGAGTCGGTCGTCATCCAGCATCCTATTGATAAGTGTGGACTTTCCTGCATTCGGACGGCCTACAATGGCGAGCTTGAGCGGTCCGCCCTCATCGTCCACTTCATCATCTACATCGGCAAACTCATCGCTTTCGACATGCGGCTGTAACAGCTGAAACAGGTCCGCCATGCCTTCGCCATGCTCGGCGCTGATCGGCACCGGATCGCCAAGCCCCAGGCTGTAGCTCTCGTACAAACCGGGCTCCGCGGCCCTGCCCTCCGCCTTGTTGCCGACGAGAATGATCGGGGTTTCCGTACCGCGCAGCCAGCGGGCGATTTCCTCATCCAGCGGCGTTACGCCGGCCCGTGCATCGAACATGAACAGGGCGGCGTCCGCATCGGCTATTGCGCGTTCCGTCTGCTGGCGCATCCTGCCCGGCAGGCTCTTGGGATCTTCATCCTCATATCCCGCTGTATCGATGACCCTGAAATCGAGCCCGAACAGGTGCGCATCGGCTTCGCGCCGGTCGCGCGTCACGCCCGGGCGATCGTCGACAAGCGCAAGCCTCTTGCCCACGAGCCGATTGAACAGCGTCGATTTGCCGACATTGGGGCGGCCGATAATCGCAATAACGGGCAGCCGCACCATGACTATGCGCCTCTCTCTATCGTTAGCGCCAGGCGCTCAGTTCACCGTCGCTGTCGAGCAGGAAGAGCGTATTGTCGGCGACGACCGGCGAAAGTTCGACGCCTTCGTCCAGTTCATCGGTCCGGTTTACGGTCCCCGACGCCGGATCCATAAAGACCAGATGGCCACGGCTGGACGCCAATACAAGCTGTCCGCCTGCCAGAACCGGTCCGCGCCAGAAAATCGGCCCCTTGCGCTTCTCTTCGTTGCGATAGCGCGGCAATTGCGTGATCCAGCGAATACGCCCATTGGCGCGGGCAATTGCCAGCACACGGGCATCGTCGGTAACAGCAAACATCCAGTCGCCTGCGATCCAGGGCGTGGACAGGCCACCCGCATTCACTTCCCATATCCGCTCTCCGGTAATCAGCCGGAGTGCCACCATGCGGCCGCCCTGGCCGATGGCATAGACAAACCCGCTGTCGATCACCGGGCTCGCATCGATATCGGAAAGCGTCGAGACCGAGGTGGAGATACTCGTGCGATTCAGGCCATCCTGCCAGACAATCTGCCCGTTTTCATAGCGATAGGCGATCAGCTCGCCTGAAGAGAAACCGGCGACGAGCGTCCCCTGCGCCGAAGCCGGAGCGGCGACCCCGAACACGCCGGACACTTCAAGCGTGCCCGACACCGTCCAGCGGGTGGCCCCATTGGCTGGATCGAGCGCAAAAATCTGATTGTCCTGGCTCAACACATAGACGTTGTTGTTGGCGATCGTCGGCGCGCCGCGCAGCGGACCGCCGGGGCGCACTTTCCAGATCTGGCTGCCATCGGCGATATTGAGTGCGCCGGCATAACCGACACCGTTCGTGACATAGAGGCGATCGCCGGAAATGCTGATCCCACCGCCGAAAAGAGCCGGCTCGCTGCCGATCTCCGTGCCGAAACGCATCGACCAGACTTCTCTGCCCGTCTGCACATCGAAGGCGCGTACGGTCGCTTCGGTGTCGATCGTGAAGACCCGGCCATTGCTCACGACCGGAGCCGCCGCAAGGCGCGCGCGGGATCCGCCGCCATCGCCAATCGATGTCGACCATACTCGAACCGGCGTATTGCTCAACGCGAGATGGCCGAGCGATTTGCTGGCGCTGCCGCCGGGCTGGGTCCAGCCCGCATTTACGGTGGCGGGCGGCAGGACAACGGGAACGCTGGCAATTTGCGGATCTGCCTGAACGTCATTCTCGGAAACCAGTATGGGTGTGCGATTGCCGACCGTCGGCGTCGCGTCGTCGCTGCCGCTGAATAAGCCGCAACCGCTCAGCGCAAGCGCCGCACAAGAGAGAATCAGAATACGCATCATGAACTTGCTTCCTCCGCTGTTTCCGCCGCCAGAGGCTGGTTCGGAACAGTCTGTTCTTCCATATCCACCGGCTCGTCCGGCACGGCATCCACACCCAATACGCCGGCCATCTGAACCGCACGTGTCCGAAGCGTTTCGGGAACGCGTTCGTCATTCGCCATCTGGGCGAACAGCGCCCCGGCGC
>JBPOET010000331.1:0-2894 GCA_051251675.1 Parasphingopyxis sp.
GACCTGGATGCGCGACATCGATGCCATCAGCACATCGAAGCGGACGATACCGTCATCGCCTATCTGTTGTGGCGGAACCTGCACCGCCGCGAGATAACCTTCCGAGCGCAGGATCGAGGCCGCCCGATCTCGTATCTCGCAAACGATTGAGATCGGCACATCCTGTCCGACATAGTCAGCAAAGGCCGGTCGCATTTTTTCGGCGGGCATTCCCCTCAGATTGGCGAAAACCGCATCGCTGAGCCGGAATCGAATAGCGGCGAAGCGGGGCTGGGCGAGGGGGCAGGGCGCGCGCTCGATACCGCCTTCAACCTCCAGCCTGTCTGTTGGTTGACCAGTGCCGGGCGTCAGCCTGTCCGGCTGGATTTCTTCACGGGTCGGTGCCGGCCCCGCCTGTGCAACGGCAGCGCCAGGTTCGGCCGCTACCATTCCGGCCAATGCTATAAATCCGAATACTCGCAGTGACACGCTGCACTCCCCCCGCAGACCAGCGCCTCCGTTTCTATTCCAGGTTTAGGAATATCTGGCGGTCGCTTTTTCTTCCCCATGGGGCACATATCGCCCCATTCCTATATCCGCACCGCTGTTAACCACCTTTGCGACCAAACAAGGTGGGCTGCTGCGCAACGGCCCGAATTTCGGTATCCGGCCGGACTAGCAAGCAGCCAAAACTGCTGCAACCGGCCTTTTCGCCTCAGTCGCCGGATGTCAGTGCGACTTGGGGCCTGACTGTCATGGCGTCCAGCTGGCCGTCGCATTCGTTCGACAGTAACGCTTGCCCGACTGCCACGGAATCGTCGGCATCAATGCTCAGCGGCACGAACTCCATTTGTGCATGGGCTGTACTGCCCTGGATTGCCACCGTGTAGGTGCCGCCGGTTACGGCCAGGCCTGCGGGCCAGCTTTGCGCATATTCGCCTTGGGCCATGCGTATGGTCATGCTTTCCCCGTCGGCGACGCGGGTTACAGTGACTTCCGCATCGATTGATGCATTGCCGCGCCAAAGCTCCAGAGGCTGGCCTTCGACCACGCAGAAGGGGCCGCCTTCGATAATATTGACCTGCCATGGCGTGCGCATGATGGGATCCGCGCCGCGGCTCACTCCGGTCCGTGCCGTGCCGTTATTGCCACGGGTCGTGACGCCGCCGGATGCGACGCGGACGGGTCCGTTAATGCGAAAGCGGCCGGGGCCGTTGAACTGGCGGGTTCCGTTGCTGGTCAGTACCGTTACCCGGTCACCGGCGCTCAGGCGCAGGGTTTGGGTGTCGCTGAGCCGCGATCCGCGCGGTATTTCGCGGGCAATGGTGCCGGACGAACGGGTTACGAGAACGTCGGCCAGTGCCGCGCTGCCCGTCGATGCAAGTGCGATGCCCATAATCGCATAAAGCGTCGATCTATTTGCTTTGAAAAACATAACTGCCTCCTGGTTCCGTATTGATCAGGCGTTCCGCGAAGTTTTGCAATGCCTTGTCATTGGGGTTTTCAGCCGCCAATTCGGCAATCTTTTCGCGGGCCTGTTCATTCCCTTTCTCAAATTCCTGATACAGCGTATCGAGCATTGAAGCTGAACCTTCCGTGATTTCAAGCACAGGTTCGTAGATTTTAACCGGTGTCGCCCGGCCGGAAAGGGTGACACGGCCCAGACAGCGGAATTTCGCCTTCGTGACCGTCTCAATCGCCTCATAGCTGGCAAGCATCACCGTTTTTGTCTGTTTGTTCGCGCTTTCGAGCCGTGCGGCCGTATTCATGGCATCGCCGAGAGCGGTATATTGTATGCGCTCCTCACCGCCGAAATTGCCCACGATCGCTTCGCCAAAATGCAGGCCCACGCGCGTGCAGCCGATAGGAGGCACGCCATCGGGGACATTTTTGCGAAATTCCTCGCCAAAGTGCCACATGGCTATCCCGCATTGCGCGGCGCGCTCGGCATCGTCGGGCCGGGCGATGGGAGCACCCCAAAAGGCGACCACGGCGTCGCCGACGAATTTGTCGATCGTGCCGCCATATTCGAGGACGATCTCGCTCATCTTGTCGAGATAGTTGTTGAGCAGCGTGGCAACCATTTCCGGCTCGATCGCGTGGCTGAGCTTGGTGAAGCCTTCCAGGTCCGTGAAAACCGCATAGATGGCGCGTTTCTCGCCGCGCAGCGACAGGCGTTCGGGGTCTGCGACGATCTGCGAGGCGACATCGGCCGGCAGATATTTGTTGAGCGCCCCCTGCACATATTGGCGTTGTTCGGCGCCGACCGAACGGGCCGCAGCCCCGATCGTGGTGAAAGCGATGATCCAGCCGGCAATACCGCCGAACACGGGCAGGTTCTGCGTATCCATTCCCGTCCGGTGGAGCGTGAAGGGGATGACGATCAGGCAGGCCGCCTGGACGAAGATCAGCAGCGCCAGTTTCCACAGCCGGAAGTCGCTAAGACTGGTCAGGGCGCCGCAGACCACGACGAGGAAAGCCATCGCCCAGAGCGCCCAGCCCGGTATCGGTGTCATCATGATCCCGTCCAGCATCTGGGCGAGGAGATGGGCGTGCACCTCGACCCCCGGAAGCGTGGTCAGCGCGGATTCTCCTTCAGCCGCCTGTTCACCCGTTACCGATCCGGTAATGCGCGACAATGGCGTTTCGAACCGGTCCCTGTCCTGCAGGTCGGTGCCGATCAGCACGTAGCGGCCGGCCACAAAGTCGGCCATGCCGGCCGCGGTTTCGGGGTCGGCGAAAAAGTCTATGGGCAGCATCGTGAAGACCGCGCCGCCTTCGTAGAGAGGGCGACGATAGACGATGCTGCCGCGATGGTCGCGATACGCGTCATTGCCGGGCGCCATCGCATTGGCGAGCAATGGCGGGATGTTGCGGGGCTGTTCGGGCCAGCTGCGGTTCACATTGTCCTGGTC
>JBPOET010000332.1:0-2886 GCA_051251675.1 Parasphingopyxis sp.
ATCCAGGACCAGGCGGCTACGCTGATGCATGTTTCGAACATGTATGGATCGCCCCAGGGTGAACATCTCGCCCAGCGCATCATCGACAACAGTTTTGCAGATACCGTTTTCTTCACCAATTCGGGTGCCGAAGCGGTGGAATGCGCGATCAAGACCGCGCGCCGCTATCACCACGCGAACGGTGCACCGGATCGCAAGAAACTGATCACCTTTTCCTCCGCCTTCCACGGCCGGACCATGGCGACCATCAGCGCCGCGGGATCCGAGAAGATGACAGACGGGTTCGAACCGGTTCTGCCGGGCTTCGAGACGGTCGAGTTTGACAATCTGGACGCAGCGGAAGCCGCGATCGATAATGTAACAGCCGGATTCCTTGTCGAGCCCGTACAGGGCGAAGGCGGTATCCGCCCCGCAAGCCAGGAATTCATGCAGGGCCTACGCGAACTGTGCGACGCCAATGGGCTGATGCTGGTGCTCGACGAAGTGCAGTGCGGCTATGGCCGTACGGGCAGCTATTTCGCCTATGAGCAATATGGCATCGAGCCCGACATTCTGGCTTCGGCCAAGGGCATCGGCGGCGGTTTTCCGCTTGGTGCCTGTCTGGCGACGGAGGAAGCCGCATCGGGCATGGTGATCGGCACGCATGGTTCGACCTATGGCGGCGGGCCGCTGGCCATGGCTGCGGGCGAAGCTGTATTGGACGTGATCCTTGAGGACGGCTTTTTCGATCACGTCAAAGCCATGGGAGACCGGCTCCGCCAAGCGCTGGAGCAGATGTTGCCCAATCACGATCACCTGTTCGAAGGTGTGCGTGGGCGGGGCCTAATGCTTGGCATCAAGATGAAGGTCGATAGCAAGCCCTTCGTTCCCTATCTGCGCAGCAAGGGCCTTTTGATGGTTGCCGCAGCGGACAATGTGGTGCGTGTGCTGCCTCCGCTCAACATTGAGGAAAGCCATATCAAGGAATTTATCGAGCTGCTTTCCTCGGCAGCCCGGGACTATGAGGTTCCGGAAGCATGACGCGGCATTTTCTCGATCTCGTCGATCTTGATGGAGACGCGCTGGCCGTCATCCTCGACGACGCGTTGACCGCAAAGGAGGCGCGCAGGGGCATGCCCAAGGGGGCTGCAGATGCTCATCCGTCTCTGTCCGGTCATACGCTGGCGATGATCTTCGAGAAGAATTCGACGCGCACCCGCACATCGTTCGACATGGCGATCCGCCAGCTCGGCGGGTCTTCGATGGTGCTTGAATCGGGAACCATGCAGCTTGGCCGGGGCGAAACCATTGCCGATACGGCAAGAGTGCTTTCGCGCTATGTCGATGCGATCATGATCCGGACAGACGATCATGCAAAACTGGTCGAGATGGCGGAATATGCAAGTGTACCGGTGATCAACGGTCTGACCGATCGCTCGCATCCATGCCAGATCATGGCCGACATGCTGACCGTGCTGGAGCGGCTTAACCGGTTGGCGGGCACGAAATGGGCATGGCTCGGAGATGGAAACAATGTGCTCACATCGATCATCGAAGCGGGAAGTCTGCTCAAATTCGATGTCGCGATAGCCTGTCCGGAAAGTCTGCTGCCGCCGTCCGATGTCGTTACCGCTGCGCGCGAGCGCGGCGGCACGGTGGATATTTCTCTGGATCCAGCGACCGCCGTCGAAAATGCTGACGTGGTCGTGACGGACACATGGATATCGATGGGACAACAGGGCGGCGATGCGAAACTTGCCGCGCTCGAACCGTTTCAGGTGACCGAGCAGCTGATGGCGCGCGCAAAGGACGACGCTGTATTCCTGCATTGCCTGCCAGCCCATCGCGGCGAAGAAGTGACCGGCGCGGTAATCGACGGCCCGCAGTCAGCAATCTGGGACGAAGCCGAGAATCGCCTCCACGCTCAAAAAGCTATCCTGCGCTGGTGCTTCGGCCAGATCGGATGACCGAAACTTCTATGGACAGTTCGCTCGGTTTTTCGATCCCGGGCCGCAACGCGCGTGGCCGCATCGTACGCGCTGGTCCTGTGCTGAATGAGATTCTGGAGGCGCACGCTTATCCCGATTCGCTAGCGAAACTGTTGGGTGAGGCGCTCATTCTGTCGGCCCTGTTCGGCTCAACGCTCAAGGAAGCGGGGGGGCAGTTGACGATCCAGGCGCAGACGCAGAACGGCGTCGTCGAACTGCTCGTGGTCGACTATCGGGGCGGTGAGCTACGCGGCTATCTGCGTTACGACGCAAATCGTTTCGCCGAAGCCCCGGCCGATCCATCCCTGTTTGCTCTGTTCGGGCAGGGCTATCTGGCGATCACCTTCGATCAGGCGCTGACCGGTGAACGCTATCAAGGTATCGTGCCACTTGAAGGCGCTTCCCTTGCTGAGGCGGCCGAACATTATTTCGTCCAGTCCGAGCAGATTCCCAGCTTGCTCCGGATCGCTGTCGACAAGGATCCGGCCGGTAACTGGATCGCCGGTGGAATGCTTCTTCAGCATCTGGCCGAGGGCGAAGAGGGTCGGGAGCGGCTGCATGTGCGGCTCGACCATCCTGAATGGGAGCATGTACGGACGCTTGGCGAAACCGTGACGGGTGAAGAGCTGACCAATCGGGCGCTGAACCTTGAAGCGGTAATCTGGCGACTGTTTCATGACGAGGGTGAAGTTCGCGTTGTTCCTGGAACGCCGCTGACCAAAGGATGCCGGTGCGACCCGGCGCATATCCGGCAGGTTATCGGCCAGTTCAGCGTCGACGAACATGCCGAAATGGCCGATGCCGATGGTGTCATTCGCGTGAATTGCGAATTTTGCGCCAAGAGTTTTTCTATGGAAGTTTCTGAACTTTAAGAAAAAATCCGGCGTTTCAGCACCGGTTCACCTTGTTCGGGCCATAT
>JBPOET010000333.1:0-2874 GCA_051251675.1 Parasphingopyxis sp.
ATATCGCGATGATCGTCGGCAATATCGGGCCGCCGCGTTTCGCCGACAGCCGGGATCACGATGTCCGAAAAATCGGCATCGTCGCCGGGCCGAAATTTCGGTTCGGGCACATGAAGTTCAAGAGGCGGCAGATTGCGCCGCTCGGTATCGCTAGCCATCAGATATCCAGTCCAGCCGATTCGTTTATGTCGCCCCTTATAATATAATTACACGGCTCCCGGATAGCTCTGTTAGCGATAGATATGTTCCCGGATTGCTCGCGAGCGACAAGTCTGCAAAAAGAAAGCTATGAAAATACTCGCAAAATGCCTCGTCGCCGTCGCCTCCTGCATGGCATTTCCGATTGTGCCTGCCATGGCCGATCGTCACGATACAGCAATAGAGGAGGCCAGCGCCCCCTGGGCGGACTTTCGTGGGATGGGCACCGAACCCTTCTGGTCTCTTACGATCAGCGAAGATCGCATGGTGTTCGAACATATGGACGTTTTCACAGCCGAGGCCGACCGGCCAGACCAGGAAGTCACAGCGGAAAGCACCCTTTACATCGCTCAATCGGAAAATCCCGGAAACCGGGATTTCATCGTGCTGATTGAACCAAGACTCTGCAGCGACAGCATGTCCGATCGGCCCTATCCGCAATCGGTACGCGTCATTGTCGACGGGCTTTACTTCTCCGGTTGCGGCGGTGATCCTCAGGACGTTCTGAGCGGTGCCGACTGGCATGTAACCGAATTGTTGGGTGAAGCCGTTCCTGTCGACGCCGGAATCAACTTCCAGTTCGATGGCGAAGGCGGCATGTTCGGCACGGGCGGCTGCAATCGTTTTCGAGCCGACTACAGGCTTGATGACTCGCTCTCGATCGGACCCGTCACCTCGACACGGCGCGCCTGCATCGATCCGGAAGTCAGCCGTCGCGAGAACCAGCTGTTCACTGCACTCGGTTCGGTAATCAGCCTAAGCATGGAAGAGTTCGGTGCGCTGTCGCTCTACCTGGAAGACGGGTCTGAGATAAAAGCCGAATTTCGCGGAGAAGGCGGCTAAATATCGCCGAAATGGGTGCGCCCGGCACGCGCGATGGGCTCTCCCCATTCCTGCACAAAAGGGCCGCCACCCTCAATCATCATTGGTTCTGGGCAACCTTTGATGTTTCGGCGCGGTGCCTTCATCACATCCGGCCCGAGTACGGGATCGGCGTCGCAGATCGCCCAAAGCCGAAGAAATCCGGCGCGACGACCCGGGTTCCGCTTTCGAAGAACACCGGGATCATCTTGCGATAAAGAAAGCTCCTGCTCGGCTCGCCGTGCAGGCAGAGGAAAACGCTTGCCGCATTTTTCCGGCGCGGCATGCACCCAAGCCGCCCGCAGCCCTTCGTAACCCGGAAGATCATCCCCTTAGTGAACGGGATAGTCGAAGTCGGGACCGTCTTCGAACCGATCTTCGGGCGTACGAACGGCTGCGATGGTCATAAGCTGACCCTAGTCGTCTGTCGTGTCTGCATCCGCACCGGGAATCGGAAAACCGCGCTTCCTGAGCAACGCATCCACATCCGGATCACGGCCGCGGAACTGGCGATAGGCTTCCGCCCGGTCGGTTTCGTTACCGGTCGAGAGCAATGTCGCGCGGAAGCGATCTGCAATCTCGCGATTCCAGACATCGCCGCTCTCGACAAAGGCCTCCCAGGTGTCGGCATCCATCGTTTCGGACCAGAGATAGCTGTAATATCCGGCCGAATAGGCATCCGACGAAAACAGGTGGTTGAACTGCGGCAACCGGTGGCGCATCACAATCTCTTCCGGCATGTTGATCGCCGCCAGCGTTTCGCGCTCGAATGCGTCGACATCGGTGACCGGCTCGGTGCGGTTGTGCAACATCATATCGACGATAGCGGACGACAGATATTCAACCGTCGCGAAGCCCTGGTTGAATGTATCGCTGGCCTGGATCCGGTCTACCAGGGATTGCGGCATCGGCTCGTCCGTTTCGACATGGCGGGCGAAGCGGTTGAGGACATCCGGCGTCAGCACCCAATTCTCATTCACCTGGCTCGGATATTCGACAAAGTCGCGCGGTGTTCCCGCGAGCCCCGGATAATAGACGTCCTGCAGCAGATAGTGGATGCCATGGCCGAATTCGTGGAACAGCGTGCGCGCATCGTCCAGGCTGATCAACGCCGGCTCGCCTTCGGGCGGTTCGGTGAAATTATTGTTGTTCGAAGCCAGAACGTTGCGCTCGCCGCCCAGCGTTTGCTGGCTGCGATAGGTCGTCATCCAGGCACCGGAGCGTTTGCCCGTCCGCGCATAGGTGTCGAGATAGAAAAGCCCGACATTCGACCCGTCCCGGCCGTCCGTCACAACAAAGGTGCGGACATCTTCATGGAAAACCGGCACATCGCCCGTATTTTCGGTGAATTCGAGATCGTAGAGACGGCCCGCGGCGTAGAACATCGCCTGGACCATATTCTCGAGCTGGAAATAGGGCCGGATCTCGGCTTCATCGATGCTGTAGCGCGCCTGCCGGACTTTCTCGGCGTAATAGCGATAGTCCCAGGGCGCAATCGTGATGCCAGCGCCCTCTTCATCGGCAATTGCCTGCATATCGGCAACTTCCTGGTGTACGCGCGCGACCGCAGCCGGCCAGACACGCATCATCAGATCGGTGGCATTTTCCGGCGTGCCGGCCATCGTATCGGCCATCCGCCAATGGGCATGGGTTTCGAAGCCGAGCAGCGCCGCACGTTCAGCACGCAGGGCAAGAATTTGGGCGATGATCTCGTTCGTATCATTGGCATCGCCATTGTCGCCGCGATTCACATAGGCCGTCCAGACCTGCTCGCGCAGATCGCGCCGCGTCGAATTTTGCAGGAAAGGCTGCATG
>JBPOET010000334.1:0-2855 GCA_051251675.1 Parasphingopyxis sp.
CGAGGAACACGCTGGTCGTCCAGAGCAGGCGCCGCCATTCGGGAAAGGCCTCGATCATCGACAGCATCTGCGGCGGGAACTGGGCAAGATAATCCCGGTTGAGGGTCAGCGTCATATAGAGGTCGTACAGGCCGGTCAGGCTCCACAGCAACGCGAGCACGCCGACCACCCAGAAAATTGCGTTGCGCATCGAGCGCGCCCTCCCAAGATATTTTCGGCGGTTACCGTAGCGGCGAAACGCAGTCAGGAACAGCCTGAACGATGCCCACCCGCTTGCCAGACCGATCAGATTCCCCCAATCTTGCCATCGACAGGGGGAGGCTCGCGATGCGGACCTATTTGGTAGTGATCGACGAAACACCGGAAGCGCGCGCGGCGCTGCATTATGCGGCCGTGCGGGCTATACGGCTTGGCCGGACCGTAGAGATCGTCGCGTTGATCCCGCCACAGGAATTCGTGAACTGGGCAGCCGTGGAGGCGACCTTCGAGGAAGAAGCGCAATTGCGCGCCGAAGCCGCTGTTGCCCAAGCTGCGGGTGAGTTGGTCGAGGCGACAGGTGTGCACCCAAAAATTATCGTCAAACGAGGGGATTCGGTAAAGATGGTGCGTGAGGCCATAGACGAAAGCGAAAATATTGCCGGTATCATGCTGGGGGCCGCTGCGGAGGGGCCTCCTGGTCCGCTCGTTGCCCATTTTGCCGGTAGTGTCGCCGGTCAGCTGCCCTGCCCGGTCATCATCGTGCCCGGCGCGTTGAGCTTCGAGGAACTGGAGCGGCTGGGCTAGGCAAGTCGCGCCCGCGCTTTCATCCAGGCCGCACAATTGGAAAAGGGCGGCGGGATCGCTCCCACCGCCCTTCCTTGCCCCTTGCTCCCCCCCGGGAGCAGAGAAGCTGGCCTACCGGCAATTGCAGCTGCGTGCCTGCCTGGCCGGCCGAGCCGCACGGCGCGCCCTGCGACGCGGTGCGACATATTCGACTTCCTCTTCGATGAAAGTTGTCGTCGTGGTGGTTGTCGCGGGAGCGGAGTTAAGAACGATGGTCGTCGTGGCGCTCTGGGACACTCCATTGGAATGGTTGACCGCATAGGTGCCCGGGCCGCTCACGCCAATATGCGTTTGAACAGGCGGCACCTGCTGCACGGGCGGATATTCGATATAGCGTTCTTCCGTCCGATAGCCGCGATCATAATCGGTGCCATATTCCATCTGCGGAGCAGCCGGCGGATAATAGTCGCCGCGACCGACATATTCCGGCACGGGCTCGCGATCATAGTGTCGCCGGCCCTCGGAATAGTGGGTGTCCGCATGACGGCGATCATAGCGATCGTCACGATAGCGTTCATCACGGTGACGCCGGTCATAACGATCGGAACGTCCGGCTTCGCTGCCGATCACACCGCCCGCTATGGCGCCAACGGCGCCGCCGATAATCGTGCCTTCCGTGCGATTGCCACGACCGGCAATCCTGTTTCCGGCAATCCCACCGACAATGCCGCCAATGACCGCGCCTGCCGCCGCATCGCCTGAATCCCCCCGGCGCCGGTCGTCATAATAGCGGCGATCATCATAAGCGCGTCGGTCGTCATAATAATAACGATCGTCATAGGCGCGATCATCGTCCCAATAATAACCGCCGCCATCATCATAGCGCACGCCATAGCGTTGGTCGGCAATATAGCCCCGATTGTCGACCAGATAGGCATCGTCATAATAGCGAACCCAGCGATAACCGCTGCGGGGCTGGACCAGGCCGTATCTGGGATAGTTCACGACATAGTAGCGGGGCGCGAGAAAATAGCTGGGCAGGAATCCGCCGACAAAGAAGCGCGTACCGCGATGGAAACGGCCGCCTCCGCGCCAGACGCGCGTCCTGCCATAACTGCCGCCGCGCATACCATGACGACCACGCATGCCATGGCCGCCACGATTGCCTCTCATGCCGCGCATAGCCTGGGTCGCAAGGGCAACGCCCGCAGCGGACGAACTTGCTCCGGAGTCGGTCTGGGCCTGTGCCGTCGCCGGAATCATCGTCATGGACGCCATAAGGCCCAGAAAAGCTAAGCTACGCATAATATGCCCTTCCATAGAATTAATCGGCCACGGAGCGTCATGGCCCCCGGCATTCATACATTCTTAACAGTTTTACCCGGCGCATGCCACGGCGCGCACCGCTCATTTCTGTCCCGATTTGAGGCAGTTGCCTTGGGTGTCTTGCGGGGTTTCGGCGACCCTCGGCGCGATCAGAGCAACCAGCGCCTCGCATCCTGCGGCATCTTCCGTATTGAAACGCCCAGCGATGGGGCTGTCGATGTCGAGAACCCCGATCAACGCGCCCTCGACCATGATCGGCACAACAAGCTCGGACCTTGATGCCGCGTCGCAGGGAATATGGCCCGGAAACGCCTCGACATCATCGACGAGCTGCGTAGCGCGCGTCGCGGCCGCCGTTCCGCAAACACCGGCCCCGAGCTTTATGCGAATACAGGCCGCCTTGCCCTGGAAGGGGCCCAGGACAAGCTCGCCACCGACCATCCGGTAAAATCCTACCCAATTGATATCCGGCAGATATTCCCAGAGCAGGGCTGCGATATTGGCCATATTGGCGATCGCGTCGGGTTCGGCCGCAGTCAGGCCGTCGACCGCCGAGACAAGGTCTGCATAGAGCGCAGCCTTGTCCGAGGATTCGGCGATATCGAAACTGTGCATGGTAACGGTCCTGATTCTAGTCGATACGCGGTTTGCCGCGCGCCTGTTTGATCTGCCCGCGCACCTTCTTGCTGTCCACCCGTCTTGCCTTGGCCGCGCGGCTCGGCTTGGTCTTAATCCGGCGGACCGGGCGGTGATGGGCTTTTTCGAGC
>JBPOET010000335.1:0-2852 GCA_051251675.1 Parasphingopyxis sp.
AGGCAAGCTGGCCAAGTGGCCGAAAGCCGAAGCCCACGGCGAAGCCTGCCCATACCAGCAGCAACTGAAGTGTCTCATTGTCCGCCGGGAAAAAGGCTTGTCCGATCAACGCGGCGAGCGTGCCGTAAATGAAAAAGTCGTACCATTCGAAAACCGTGCCCGCCGACGATGCGGCAATGACGAGACGAATCTCTTTTTTGGTCGGCTCACTCGGAACCGCCGGTGCTGCGCTGGCCATGCGGCCTCCCCTCTTATGTTTTGCCAGCCTTTTAGGGAGGAAACGGGCAGCGCGGCAAGCGGGCTTTTCACGCCTTTCAAACCACGCCATAACCCGCCGTCCGATCAATCAATGCCGGGGTTCGCCATGCGCTCAATTGCCTTTCTCTTCACCGCCGTTGCCATCGCGGCCACACCGCTGGCTGCACAGCAGGTTTCCGAGCGCACCATAGGCACGGCGACGCTCCAGAATGTCCCCGAGATTCCCGCTCAAGTGGATATCTCGGTCCAGCGCTTCCAGAATTATCGCGGCGCGGAGTTGGAGGACTGGCTCGCCGACGGATCGATCCTGATTACAACGCGCTTCGGCGGTACCGACCAGGTCCACCGCGTCACCGAGCCGATGGGCACGCGAAGCCAGCTCAGTTTCTTCGCCGAACCCGTACAGTCCATTACCGCCATTCCGGGCCAGAATCGCTTTATCGCAACCCGCGACAATGGCGGCGACGAATGGTTTCAGCTTTACGCCATGGGCCTGTCTGGAGAGCCGGTTCAACTTACCGAGCCGGAAACCCGAAACCTGTCCCCGATTTTCTCCAGCGACGGATCGACATTGGTCTGGGTCAGCGCAGGACGCGGCACAACCTATACGATCTATGCAGCCGATCCAGCAGCCCCCGACAGCCGCCGTGTCGTTGCGACATTCGAAACACCGATGTTTCCGGCCGATATCTCCGCCGACGGCAGCGCCGTGCTTCTTCAGAATTACGTGTCGAACGGCGATGCGAGCATCTTTTTGCTCGACATGGCCAGCGGCGAAGCGACCGAATTCGCGGCCAGCGCAGGCACAGTCGACGAATCTCCGCATTTCGCCAGGAACGACAGTGCGATCCTCGCGATCACCAATCGCGGTGGCAATTTCCGCCGGCTCGTCGAATTCAACAGGGAAACCGAGCAAATGACGGCCGTTTCGCCAGACCTCGACTGGGATGTGGAGACATTCGCCCTGTCCGATGACGGCCGGATCCTCGCCTATGCGATCAATGAGGACGGCTATTCGCGCCTTGTCGTGCAGGATTTCGTCACGCGGCGCGCCCTGCCTCAGCCGGAACTACCCAATGGCGTGCTGACCGGCCTCGCCTTCGCGCCCGACGGAGCCAGCCTGGCGATCGGCATGGAGACGGCGACTTCGGCAGGCGATGTATGGGTCTGGGGCGTCACTTCCGGCGAGCTTGCCCGCTGGACGCAATCGGAAATCGGACCAGTCGACACCGCAGCGCTGATCGAACCCGAGCTTGTCCGCTTCACCAGTTTCGACGGCCGCTCGATTCCCGCCTTTGTCTATCGTCCGCATGGCGCCACCGGCCCGACGCCGGTGATCATGGATATCCATGGCGGCCCGGAAAGCCAGACCCGGCCTGGATGGAATTCGCGCGCACAATATTTCGCGAACACATTGGGGGCGACGGTCATCCTCCCCAATGTGCGCGGATCGGATGGGTACGGCACCGAATATCGCAATCTCGACAATGGCCCCCGGCGCGAAGACAGTGTCCGCGATATCGGCGCGCTGCTCGACTGGATCGCCGAACAGCCCGATCTCGATGCCGATCGCGTCGCGGTCTATGGCCAATCCTATGGCGGCTATATGTCGCTCGCAACGATGATCCATTATTCGGACCGGCTCGTCGGCGGGGTCGAGCGCTACGGGATCAGCGATTTCCGCACCTTCCTGCAGAACACGCAGGATTACCGCCGCGACATGCGGCGCGGCGAATATGGCGACGAGCGCACCCCTGAAATGGCGGAAGTGTTCGAACGCATCGCGCCGATGAACAACCTGGCCCGGATCACCCGGCCAATGCTCGTGATGGCAGGCGCCAACGACCCGCGCGTGCCTCTGTCAGAGAGCGACCAGGTCGTCGAAGGCCTGCGCGAGAACGGCGTGCCCACCTGGTATGTGGTGTTTTCCGACGAAGGCCACGGGTTCAGGAAGAAGCCGAACAATGATTTGCGACATGCGGTGGAGACGGTGTTTTTGCGGGAGTTGTTTGAACAAGAGGTTGCGACGGAATCGGAAAATGCTGCAACCACTGAGCAATGCTACGACCTGTTGGTCTCGGGACGTATTGTCGAACAAATTCCAAGCCCCTTCCCGGAAACGAGAGATGATGTAATCGTTATCTCTTGGCCATGGTTTGTTGATCTCGAAATCGACCATGTTTTGCAGGGCGATTTTGCTGGCGAGAATCTGACCGCTCTTGCGGTATTGCATACCGGGTATCGTGAAGACCTGGGTGCGAGGCGTTGGTGGTTCAGGCGAAACGATCAGGGTGGTTTCAACCTGCTACGCTCAGCGAGTGAACAGAACCTACCACGCTGTGGCGAGGGAACAGAGGCGCAGCGCGCATATTTACGCCCAAGGGAAGGCCAATCGCTTGCAGAAATTCGAAGCGAAGGCGAAAGGGCGTACGAAGCGTTTTTCGAAGAAGATCAATAACTAGGTTTATTTGCTTTCCGAGCAACGGCTTGACGATTTACTTGAGCCCCGCCCTCGCCTCTTCCCAATTCCGCCCGTTGAACGCCCGCACCGTCACGTCCAGCCCGTGTCCGTCGTCGAGCGCACGGTAGTTGAC
>JBPOET010000336.1:0-2850 GCA_051251675.1 Parasphingopyxis sp.
GTGCATTGAGCTTGGTGAGCAGGTTGGCGGGCGACAGCGCCACTCCGTTTATCGCCACGGCGTCTCCCTGTTCGAAATCCATCTCGACATATTCGGGCTTGTCGGGTGCGTCCTCGGGATTGTCGGTGCGCGAATAGACATAATCGGGCGTTTCTTCCCAGGGATCTTCCAGAACCTTTCCCTCGGACGAAGTGTGGAGAAGATTCGCATCGGTCGAGAAAGGCGCTTCGCCGCGCTTGTCTTTCGCCACGGGAATCTGGTGCGCTTCGGCGAACTCTATCAACTTGGTGCGGCTCGTCAGGTCCCATTCGCGCCACGGTGCGATCACCTTGATATCGGAGTCCAGCGCATAATAGCCGAGCTCGAAGCGAATCTGGTCGTTACCCTTGCCGGTGGCGCCATGGGCCACGGCGTCGGCGCCGACTTCATGGGCAATCTCGATCTGGCGCTTGGAGATCAGCGGTCGGGCGATCGATGTGCCGAGAAGGTAGAGGCCCTCATAGACCGCATTGGCGCGAAACATCGGAAAGACGTAATCGCGAACGAATTCCTCGCGTAGATCGTCGATAAAGATATGCTCGTCCTTGACGCCCGCCATTTGTGCCTTGCCGCGCACCGGCTCCAGTTCCTCGCCCTGGCCCAGATCGGCGGTAAAGGTAACGACCTCGCAGCCATATTCGACCTGCAGCCATTTCAGGATGACGCTGGTGTCGAGCCCTCCCGAATAGGCAAGGACAACCCGTTTGATTTTCTCGGCCATCGGCACGCTTCCCGTATCTCTTTGTGATGTAGAAGGACGCGGCCTATTCTGTGTGCGGGATTTGCGCAACACTCGTGATGGGGGAAGATCGACAATGGCCGAAAACAAGACGAAGCCCAGCGCGGGGGATCCCGGAGCGTTCCTCGATGCCGTCGAACCTGCATGGAAGAGGCGGGAAGCCAGGACCATCTGCGCGATGATGGCGCGCTTGTCGGGGAAGCCGCCGGTACTGTGGGGCGGTTCGATTATCGGATTCGGCCGGTATCACTACAAGTATGAAAGCGGGCGCGAGGGCGATTTCCCGATGACGGGTTTCAGCCCCCGCAAGACCGCGCTCACCCTCTATGTGATGGGCGGTTTCCGGCAGCGCCCCGATCTCATGGAACGGTTGGGGAAATACAAGGCGGGAAAATCCTGTCTCTATGTGAAGCGCCTCAGCGATATCGACATGAACGTTCTTGAGGAGCTTGTCGCCGCAGACATCGCCTATATGCGGGCCAATTACGATACGGCGTGAGATTCCGTCGACGAAAAGATGGGCTGCGTTAAACGATCATACAGGCTTCTCCCCATATAGATGCTTCCCACACTACGCCCCCGCGGCGTCTGCAGGAGCTTGTCTTTTGGATCGTTCACTGGCCATCGGTTTGGCGTCATTCGCTCTGACAGCATCGCTGCTCGCCATTCCGGCGATCGCCAATCATCATACAGACGGCCAGGTTGCGGGGCCGCATGCCAGCGGATCGATGACCCGCGCGCAGATGGAAAGCCGGCTGGCCGATCGCTTTGCGGCGGCGGACAGGAACGGCGACGGATCGATCGATCGCAGCGAAGCGGCGGCGGCCCATGCAGCGCGCCGGGCCGAGCGCCAGTCCCGCCGTTTCGAGCGGCTGGATGCGGACGGCGATGGAGAGATCAGCCTCGCCGAGCGAGACGCGGCACGGGCAAGCCGTTTCGAACGCCGCCGGATTCGCCGCGAAGACATGATCGTCGAAAACCGCAATATGCGCGGCCGGGTATCGCCTGAGCAACTGGCTCAGCTCCAGCCCGGAGCGGCTCCAGTGGCGGCGGATGAAGATCGCCCGGCCGATCGCTATGCACGCCGCAACGCCGCATGGGCAAATGCCGATGCCGATGGGAATGGCGCACTGTCGAGAAGCGAATTCGAAGCCCTGTCCAGTGCGCGTCATGAGCGCCGCGCCGCCCGCAGGGCCGGCCGGTTCGATCGGATGGACAGCGACAATGACGGCCTTGTATCGCTGTCGGAGATGTCCGCCCGCGCGCTCGCCATGTTCGACCGGGCCGATGCCGACAATGACGGTATCGTGACGCGCGCCGAACGCAGGGCCGCCCGCCGGGCCATGCGCGAAGAGCGCCGGGCGCGCCGCTGAAGAATTTCCCGCTCCCATAGCGGAAGAGGAAGAGCCGGGGCAGCAAATGCGCCGGCTCTTTTCGTTGAACGGCGATTTCGCGCGACCGAACGCCTTGCCGCCGCCGAAAAAAGACAATAGTCGTATTTCTTCAAAGACAGTTTTGGAGGCAAGAAATGGGACCGATACAGCGCTTCGCTCTTGGCGCGACAGCGGCTTTGGCGGGACTGATCGTAACGGGATGCTCCGGTGCCGAAGAAACCGAAGCCGAACTGAGCGTCGAACAGGTGATTGCGCGCCATATCGAGGCGATTGGCGGCGGCGATGTGATCGACGCCATCCGCAACATCCATATTCAGCCGGAAATCGTCGAACCCGAATTCACGCTGCTCGGCGATTATCGCGCCACGCGTGAGGGCCGTATGCGTGTGGATGTCTTTATCGGCGGCGAGCGCGTGTTCAGCGAGGGCATCGATGGTGACGGAGGCTGGCAGCAAAATGGCGCGGGCGCGGATTTCACCGATACGACACCGCTGGCCCGCGCCGCCCTGGAACGGGGTATCGATTTCAACCTGTTCGGGCTTCATGATCTCGCCGCGCGGGGCCATCGCGCCTCCCTGTTCGGGCGCGAGGAGATCGATGGCGTGGACTATTATGTCATCCATGTGGCAATGGATGAGGGCTTTGAGCGCTTCTACTATATCAATCCCGGGACATGGA
>JBPOET010000337.1:0-2848 GCA_051251675.1 Parasphingopyxis sp.
GCATCCATGCGCAAGCCCGGCAAGCGACACATTGGTTCCCGCGACATGAAAGAGCGGCATGACAATCAGAACCGTTTCATGGGATTCGTAATCGAACCCTTCGACCCGAGGGCTGTATCGCAGGAAAGCTTCGTAATTGCCGTTGGTCAGCCGGACGCCTTTGGGCCGCCCGGTCGTGCCGCTGGTATAGAGCTGGAAAATATCGTCGTCCGCCCGGAATTCGGCGGGGGCACGCTGATCGCCAGTCAGCGCCAGCCTGTCATGCTCTGGATGATCAAACCCGAAGGTCACCATTCGCGGCGGCGTTTTCAACCGCGAAACCGCCGCATCGGCCAGCGCGGATTCGCCGGGGCCCACTAACAGCAAGCGGGTGCCGCTATCCTCCAGCATATAGGCGATCTCGGCTGGATTGAGGCGAATGTTCAGCGGCATGAAGCAGGCGCGCAAACCGATGACCGCAAAAAACGCCTCGAACCATTCGATTCCATTGGTGCCGATCCAAGCGATGCGATCCCCGGGTTCAACCCCTTCCCGCACCAGGGCCGCCATGGTCATGCCGACCTGGTCGGCCAGTTCGCGATAGCTGGATTCCCGCGCGCCGCTCTTGAGCGCCAGGGAATCCGGTCGGGCCCTTCTCTGGGCTTCGGGAATGTGGCCCATGAAACGGATGATAGTGTGATCGATCATAGGACAGCTCTATAAACTTAGCTTACTAAGCAAAGCAAGGGCTTCCGGCCAGCAACCATGCGCCCCGGCCAATGAAAATGATCACAGCATGGAGCGAAACAGGTTGACCAATGCGCTCCTCCTCTAATAATTAGATTACTAAGCAATAAGGAGCCTGCCTGTGAACCCTCTACCTGGACTGCCCCTGCTTCCGACAACCATCGTGGGAAGCTATCCGCAGCCCGACTGGCTTATCGATCGCGAAAAGCTGGGCGCACGCCTGCCGCCCCGAGTGCGCGCGGACGAGCTGTGGCGTATCGAACCCGCCCAGCTCGCCGATGCGCAGGAAGCGGCCACCCTTGTCGCAATCAGCGACCAGAAGTGCGCAGGCCTCAATATTATCGGCGACGGCGAAATGCGCCGGGAAAGCTATTCCAACCGCCTCGCCAACGCCTTTGACGGCATCGATATCGACAATCCGGGTACCGCCATCGATCGGACGGGTGCGGCCAATCCCGTCCCGCGCGTCGCCGGCCCGATCCGCCGCAACCGCCCGATAGAAGCGCAGGATGCGGCCTTTTTCAAGGAGCGGGCCGAAAGCTGCGTGAAGCTCACCCTTCCCGGCCCCTTCACACTGACCCAGCAAGCCCAGAACGATTATTACGACGACAATGAAGCATTGGCGATGGACTATGCCGATGCGCTGAACGCGGAAATCCGCGAACTGTTCGAAATCGGCATCGACATCGTCCAGCTCGACGAACCCTATCTCCAGGCCCGGCCCGAGGAGGCCCGGCGCTACGCTATCCCCGCGATCAACCGGGCGCTCAGGGATCTTAACGGCCTCTCGGCGCTCCATATCTGTTTCGGCTATGCCCATGTGCATGGCGGCGCGGAAAAACCGGGCGGCTATGACTTTCTTGCCGAGCTCAACGATTCGCGCATCGACATTATCTCTATCGAAGCAGCCCAGCCGAAGCTCGATCCCGCCATCCTCTCCGAATTGCCCGACAAGCGGATCATGTACGGCGTGCTCGACCTGAACGATCCCGCCATCGAAACGCCCGAACTGGTCGCCGAACGCATTCGCGCGGCGCTACCCCATATCGATGCGGAGCGCCTGATGATCGCGCCGGACTGCGGCATGAAATATCACAGCCGCGCCGATTCCTTCGCGATGCTCAAGGCAATGGCCGATGGCGCGGCAATAGTCCGGCAGGAACTTGGATAGGCAGAAGCTCAATCGAGCGGGGCGCCGCCAGCCGCGCCGCTAGGGAAAAAGCGGCGCTTTGGAAACCATCGCGGGCAGGTCTCTCTCCATCACGCCGGACAGCCAATGCGAGGCCGCAACCGCCCGCTCGAGATCGATACCCGTCGATACACCGCTCTGTTCGAGCATGTAGACGGTATCTTCGGTCGCCACATTGCCCGCCGCGCCCGGCGCAAAGGGGCATCCGCCCAAGCCGCCCAATGAAGAATCGACGGTGGCGGCGCCAGCCTCCACCGCAGCCCAGACATTGGCGATCCCCGTATTGCGCGTATTATGGAGATGGATACGCACCGGGATTGGGGCGATGGCTTCCGCGATCTCGGCCACCAGATCCCCGACCTGCGCGGGAACGCCGACCCCGATCGTGTCCGCGAGCGCAATCTCCCGCGGCGAGGTTTCGGCAAGCCTGCGGGCCATGTCGACGACCCGCGCGGCAGGCACTCTCCCTTCGAACGGGCAGCCAAAGGCAGTGGCGATGGTCACCTGGCCCGAAAGCCCTGCCTCCCCGGCGCGGCGGACGATATTGCCCGCGACGGCCACCGACTGGCCGCTGTCCTGCCCCTGATTGCGAATGCCGAATTCGTCGCTGGCGACACAGACGGCGCCCAGCTCGTCCACACCCGCCGCAATAGCCCGTTCGGCCCCGCGGCCGTTGAGCACCAGCCCGATATAGGTCACATCGTCGCGCGCCGGCAGCAGGCGCATCAGCTCCTCCGCATCCGCCATTTGTGGGACTTTTTTCGGATTGACGAAACTCGTTACCTCGATGCGGCGGGCGCCCATGGCAATCGCCTGCTCGACAAGACGAAGCTTCTCGGCAGTGGGGATCTGGCGCGCCTCGTTCTGCAGCCCGTCCCGCGGCGCAACTTCGACAATCTCGACAGTTTTGCGAGGCATTTCGCTATCCAATCC
>JBPOET010000338.1:0-2848 GCA_051251675.1 Parasphingopyxis sp.
CTCCTCGACCCAACAGAGGAGATATTCGATGGACAACATTGTGAACGACAGGGCCAAGCCGGTCGGGCGGCGCGGATTCATCCGCAACGCGACCGCCGGCGGCCTTTCCCTTGCCGCGGTTTCGTTGCTCTCTGGCGAGAGCGCGGCAGCCCAGCGCGGCCGTTACGGCAGGGCTACCCCAGCCGATGCCCAAGGCGATACCGACCTGCTGAATGCCGCGCTGGGCCTCGAACATGAAGGGATCGCCGCCTATACGATCGCGGCGGGCAGCGGGCTGCTCGAACCGGCGGTCGTCCAGGTCGGCGTGTTGTTTCGCGGCCACCATCGGCAGCACCGCGATGAACTGGCGCGCGTGATCCGGACGCTCGGCGGTGTGCCGGTCGAACCCAAATCCGACGCCGAATATGTCGAGGCGCTGGACCTCGGTTCGCTGCGCAACCAGACGGACGTCCTGAACCTCGCTCTCCGGCTCGAGCGCGGCGCGACAGCCGCCTATCTCGGCATCATGCCGTCCTTGCAGGATGGCGATCACGATCATCTCGCCGCACGGATCGCGGTGGACGAGGCGGCGCATTTCGCGGCGCTGGCCGGGGCGCTCGGCCAGAGCATGCCCGAAAACGGCTTCATCTTCGGATAGTCGCATGAGAAAAATTCATGGCATTGTCGGGTTGAGCCTGATTCTGGCGGGAGGGTTAACCGGCGTAACGGAAGGGCGGGCGCAATCGATCGACGGCGCCCGCCTCTATAGCCAGCGCTGCGGCGCATGCCATTCGCTTGACACCGATCGTGTCGGTCCGCGCCACCGGGGCGTTGTCGGCCGGCGGGCCGGTTCCGTTCCGGGTTTCCGCTACTCCCGGGCCCTGGCCGGGGCGAATATTGTCTGGACCCGTGAAACGCTCGATCGCTGGTTGCGGAGTCCGCGGGCCATGGTGCCGGGCACGACGATGGGTTTCAGCCTTGCCGATGCCGGCGAACGCCGCGCGGTTATCGATTATCTTGCCGGTCAGGACTGAACGGATGAAAAGGGGGAGAGCCGGTTACGCCTTCTCTCCGGCATCCAGCGCATAGCCGGCGGAACGCACGGTGCGTATTATGTCGGTCTTTCCGCCCTTGTTCAACGCCTTACGCAGCCGCCGGATATGCACGTCCACGGTCCGCGGTTCGATGTCCGAATCATGGCCCCAGACCGAGTCGAGCAGGCGTTCACGGCTGAAAACCCGGCCCGGGTGCTCGAGGAAATGTTTGAGCAGGCGAAATTCCGTCGGGCCAAGCGGGATTACCTCGCCGTCGCGTCGGACCTTGTAGCTCACCGTGTCCATCGCAAGATCGCCATGCAGCAGGGGTTCGCCGGCAAGGGCAGGGCGCACGCGGCGCAGCACCGCCCCGACCCGGGCCACCAGTTCGCGCGGGCTGAAGGGTTTGGTGACATAATCGTCGGCGCCGGTTTCAAGCCCGCGAACCCGGTCCTCCTCCTCCCCGCGCGCGGTCAGCATGATGATCGGCACATTGGCCGTGTCGGGCATGCGGCGCAGGCGGCGGCACACTTCGATCCCGGACAGGCCCTCTATCATCCAGTCGAGCAGGACGAGGTCGGGCGGGTTTTCGCGCGCGAGCAGCAGCGCTTCTTCCCCGTCCACCGTGTGTTTGACGTTGAATTCCTCGCGTTCGAAATGCCAGATCAGCAATTCGGACAGCGCCATATCGTCTTCGACCAGCAGAAGTTTCGCTTTGCTCATGCTTCAGGCTCCCCGGCTTCCCGCGCCGGCGGCTCTCCAACCAGACGATCATCGAGATAGTCGCCAGTGGCGGCGAAATAGACCATTTCCGCGATATTCGTCGCATGATCGCCCACGCGTTCCAGGTTCTTGGCAATGAAAAGCAGATGGGTGGACTGGGTGATATTGTGCGAATTTTCCATCATATAGGTCAGGAGCGCGCGAAAGAGGCTGTCGTAAAAATCGTCCACGGCACTGTCACGCTCGATCACCAGCTTGGCCGTTTCCGCATCGCGCGCTGCAAAGGCGTCCAGAACATTATGGACCATTTCCTGAACGATCTGGGCCATGGATGGAAGGATGCTCAGCGGCTCGATATCGGTGCGATGATCGAATATCGGTACGCGTTTGGCGATATTCTTGGCGTAATCGCCGATCCGTTCGAGCACTGTTGCGATCTTGATCGCGGCAACCGCTTCGCGCAGATCGTTGGCCATCGGCGCGCGCAGGGCGATCAGGCGAACCGCCAGGCGTTCCACCTCCGATTCAAGCTCGTCGATCCGGGAATCGTCTTCGATAATTCGCGATGCTGTTTCCAGATCGTGCCGGATAAGGGCGTGGATGGCGTCGCCAATGGCGGTTTCGGCGAGTCCGCCCATCTCTGAAACCAGAGCCCGCAATTCGCCAATATCGTCGTCGAACGCGGATACCGTATGTTCGCTGTTTCTTGGCATGATCGATGTCCTGACTAGCCGTAACGGCCGGTGATATAGTCCTTCGTCCTGTCCTGGCTCGGATTGGTGAACAGGTCGGAAGTTTCGCCATATTCGACGAGCGTGCCGAGATGGAAAAAGGCGGTGCGCTGGGATACGCGGGCGGCCTGCTGCATATTGTGGGTGACGATCACGATGGCATATTTGCCGCGCAGATCGTTGATCAGTTCCTCGATCTTGGCGGTTGCGATAGGATCGAGGGCCGAACAGGGCTCGTCCATCAGGATGACTTCGGGATCTACGGCGATGGCGCGGGCGATGCACAGCCGCTGCTGCTGCCCGCCGGAAAGCGCCGTGCCGCTGTCGTTGAGCCGGTCCTTGACCTCTTCGAACAGGCCGGCGCGGATCAGCGATTTTTCG
>JBPOET010000339.1:0-2832 GCA_051251675.1 Parasphingopyxis sp.
CAGCAGAGCTTCGCGCAGCACCACCGGGTCCCAGGGCATGACATAGGTGCGCACGGCAAGGCGATCGATCGGAGGCGTTTGTATGACGGAAAGCTCCCGCAGACCCGACATCGCCATCTGCAGGGTGCGCGGGATCGGCGTTGCGGTCAGGGTCAGAACATGGACATCGGCTTTCAGCGATTTGAGCCGTTCCTTGTGGACGACCCCGAAATGCTGCTCCTCATCGACAATCACCAGGCCGAGCCGTTTGAAGTCTACGGATTTGGCGAGCAGGGCATGGGTGCCGATCACAATGTCGACGGAACCATCGACCAGGCCCTCGCGCGTTGCCTTGGCCTCGGCCGGAGGAACAAGGCGAGACAGCCGCCCGATCTTCATCGGAAAGCCGGCAAATCGATCGCGGAAGTTGGCGTAATGTTGGCGCGCAAGCAACGTTGTGGGGCAGATCAACGCGACCTGCATCCCCGCCATTGCCGCGACATAGGCGGCGCGCAGGGCGACTTCGGTTTTGCCAAACCCGACATCGCCGCAAACCAGCCTGTCCATCGGCGTGCCTTTGCCGAGATCGGCAATCACCTGCTGGATCGCCCGGTCTTGATCTTCGGTTTCGGCATAGGGGAAACGGTCGACGAAACTGGCATAGCTGGAATCGGGCTCGGCGATCTCGGCGGTGCGCAGGGCGCGGGCCGCTGCGGTGGCGATAAGGTCCCCGGCAATGGCCTGGATCCGGTCCTTCATCCTGGCCTTGCGCCGCTGCCAGCCTTCGCCGCCCAGCTTGTCCAGCGCTACGCTGTCGCCCTGCGAACCATAGCGCGAGAGCACATCAAGATTCTCGACCGGAACATAGAGCTTGTCGCCGCCGGCATATTCCAGTGCCACGCAATCATGCGGCGCATTGCCGACCGGTATCGACATGAGCCCCTCATAGCGGCCTATACCATGCTCGCTATGGACAACGAGATCGCCCGGCGTGAGCGTTGCCAGTTCGTTGAAAAAGGCGTCAGCATCTTTCTTGCGACGACTCTTACGGCGCAGCCTGTCGCCCAGCATGTCCTGTTCCGACAGCAGCGCGACATCGGACGATGTAAAGCCGTGGTCGAGCGGGATGACGGCAAGCGAAACTGTCCCGCCGAGCGCCGACTGCCAGTCGTCGGCGAGAGGCGCCCGTTCAAGCCCATGCTCCTCAAGCAGTCCGCCAAGGCGCTCGCGCGCGCCGATACTGTAGCTGGCGAGAACAACCTTCTTGTCCTCCGCCCGTAGTGCATGGATGTGCGCGACAACGGCTTCATAGATATTGGTATTGGCCTTGCGTTCCGGCGCGAAATTTCGCGCGCTGCTCACATCGAGATCGACGATCGCGTCGCTTTCCGGTTCGCGAAACGCACTGGTCAGGTGCAGCGGCGTATCCGCGATAACGGAATTCCACTGCGCTTCGGACAGATACAGGGTTTCGGGATTGAGTGGGCGATAGCTGCCCGGATCGGACGACCGCACATTTTCGCGGTTGCGATAATAGTCCGAAATCGCCTCGAAACGGGATTCGGCGGCTGCTGGAGTCCCGCCATCGCGGACAAATACGGTATCCGGATCCAGGTGCTCGAAAAAGGTTGCAAGTTTCTCTTCGAACAGCGGCAGCCAGTGTTCCATCCCGGCGAGTCGCCGCCCTTCGCTGATCGCCTGATACAGCGGATCGCCGGTGGCGGTGGCACCAAACAGCTCGCGATAGCCGCTGCGGAAGCGTTTGATATTGTCCTCGTCGAGCAGCGCTTCGGAAGCTGGGAGGAGGGTGAAGCTCTCGGCGCGCCCGGTCGTGCGCTGATCGGCGGGATCGAAGCGTCGGATGCTCTCAATCTCGTCGCCGAAAAAATCGAGCCGCAACGCTTCCTTTTCGCCTGAGGGAAACAGGTCCAGCAACCCGCCGCGCACTGCATATTCACCGGCATCGGCGACGCTCTCGACGCGGATATAGCCATTGGCCTGCAGTTTGGCAGTCAGGTCGTCGCGATCGACACGTTCGCCGGGGGCGAGATACGAGACAAGCTGGCGAATGCGAAAGGGTGTCAGCGTTCGCTGCGTCACCGCATTTATCGTCGTCGCGATCAGCCTCGGTTTCGTCTGATCGCGCTGCAGCGCATTGAGGGCGGCGAGGCGCTCGGCTGCGATACGCAGGCTCGGGCTGGCGCGGTCATAGGGAAGGCAGTCCCAGGCGGAAAAGCTGACAATCTCGATCTCGGGTGCGAAATAGGCGGCGGCTTCGGCAAGGTTGCGCATCGCGGCATCGTCGGGCGCGATATAGACGGCAGGAAGCCCCTTAAAGGCCGCTGCGCGGGCAATATCGGCCATCAGCGAGGGCAGGAACCCGGCCGGGGCGCTGGCAAGCGTGAGGGGTTTGCCTGCATCGAGGATCTTCTGAATATCGGTCATTTGGCGATCGGAATATAATCCAGCTTCTGCATTTTCTTCATCATTGGCCCGTCCATCTCCGGGGTTGGCTCTTCCGTCCCGATCGCCCAGGCCATGATGGTAACGTCGTCGACTTCGAGCAGAATTTCGAACCAGTCCGCATCCTCGACGGTCCAGTCTGCGGAATAACGATCGAAAAAGCCGCCGATCAGCAGGTCTGCCTCTTTGGTGCCGCGATGCCATGCGCGAAACTTGAGGCGTTTGAGGCGATCCGCATGATCCATAGGGGCTCCAACAGCAAAAGGCCGACAGGCGCTGGTGTGGCTTGTCGGCTTCGGTATAGAAGTCTGTAATCATGCGCCCCGAGATACTCAATCCGCTGTTTGCCGAAATCGAAGCCCTGAAGGGTGTCGGCAAGGGTCTGGCCAA
>JBPOET010000034.1:0-10448 GCA_051251675.1 Parasphingopyxis sp.
ACCGGAAGGTGGCGAAACGGCGACCGAAAATGCTGCGGTTGAAGAAGATGATCCGTCGCAGCGGATACGCTGTCGAACCCGGCGCGTAACCGGTTCGAATGCAAGGCGTGTTCGCATCTGTATGACGCTCGCCGAATGGGAAGAAATGTACACCAGCGGCAATCGCGACGCTCGAGACGTATATGATCGTTCCCGGATCAACAGCTGCGCCGCTGTTAACTGCCCGAATTAATCGGTTGCCGATGCCGGACAGGAACATTTCCTTCGCATGCGGCGATAGCAGGCTTTCATGGTGGGCCGGCTAACGGATTCGCGCGACTGAAATGAAGCCTGTCCTGCCTTCGATACGCAATCTGTAGCCGCCGATACCCCCACGCGATACTGTCGCGGTCGATCCGACGCGGATCCGGCCGCGAAGGGTGGTGTTGCTGCCTTCGCGCCAGATCTGGCCGTTTTCCAGCAGGAACACGCGCCGCCGCGTCCCGTCGATGAAGGTTTCCGTGATAACCGATGTTACCGACTCAGGTTCAGGCGGCGCGAGATCGGCAACGTCTTCTGCGGAGCCCCCGCGTTCCTCGGATCGGCGCAGCTCGCGCTCGTAACGTTCCTCGATCTGTATTCCGGAAAGCCCGAAATCTTCGACTGTGCGCCGTCTTCTCCGTTCCTGACGGGCCTGTTGGGCGGCATCGGCGCCGGACAGCGCTGCATCGAAACAGGCAAGCCGCGCGGGCCCTTCGGCAATCGTACCGCACTCCCGGAAAGGTGCGAGGGCCTCTTCCCCGTCATCGGCATGAGCAGGTGTCGCCATGAATAAGGGCAGCGCGGCCGCGGCGATCGGGGCGAATCGGGAAATACGCATCATCTACAACTCCGGAAGGGCGGTATCGTTATTGATACTGTTTAGGCATCATTACCGATAATCGCCCGTCTGGCTAGACTTTGCGACTAGGCGTTTCGCGTTCCTGTGACGAGCCAGGCGATCGGTTCGGCGAGGCCCCGGATCCGGATCGGACCCGGTGGAGCGCATTCGAATGCGACGGCGAGCGATGCGAGGAACGCCTTGATGCCGGCTTCGTCCAGCGCAACCGTCAGAAGGGCGCCGAGAACGCCGCATTCCTGCGCCAGATTCGTATCGATCCGATCAAGTTCGCCCGCGCCCTTCTTTCCCCCGATCCGGATCGCATTGTCCACGCCGGCGGCAATTTCGCGCACAACGCCCTGGTCAGGATGGTTTCGTGCGATCAGCGAAAAGGACTGGGAGAGCATTGCGGTGCTGGATCCTGGCTGGGCGACGACAGAGCGTGCCATGCTCAGGATCGCTGATTGGGCGATCGCATTCAGCGCTGCATACCGGCCTCGGTTTTGCGCGACGATCGGGCTTTCGGCATGATGGACGATCAGGCGGAGCGGGGCGCCGGGTTTTGCAACGCGCGCCATTTCCGGAGCGCTTCGCGCGATATCGCTGTATTCCAGCCCGAACTGGCTCGTCAGGCCATCGAAACTTCCATCGGAAAACGGAAGCGCGGCGATATCGGTTTCGCCGACGAGCCGGGCCTTCTTCGTCCGCGTTTTCGGCAACTTGGCATAGTCAACGCCTGTTAAATCGAGACGCTCATTACCGCGCAGAAGGGAGCGTATGACAGCCCCCGTACCGCAAGCGAGATCGAGCAGTTTCGAACCCGGTGCAAAGCCCTGGGCGAACTCTTCCCACAGTTGGGCCAGTTGCGCTTCGACGACGGGCGGGGCGCCCGGCAGACATCCGCCCGCTTCGCCCATCTGGGCCCAATAGGCGCTCCATGCTTTGGCTCTGGTCATGCCGAAAGGCCTAACCGAAAGTCATGGCAAGTGCACCATCTCCTTCGTCGACCTTCACAGTTGTGCCATCCAGCACATCGCCGCGCAGGATGGCATCGGCCAGCGGGTCCTGCAGATATTTCTGCACCGCGCGTTTGAGTGGCCGCGCGCCGTAGACGGGGTCATATCCGACCCTGCCCAGCCACTCGCGGGCTTTGTCGCTCAGCTCGATCGCGATCTTGCGATCCTTGAGCAGCTTGCCGACACGGGCGACCTGGATGTCGACGATCGGTGCCATATGGTCCTGGCTGAGCCGGTGGAACAGGATGATCTCGTCCAGCCGGTTCAGGAATTCCGGGCGGAAATGACCGCGTACCGTTTCCATGACCTGCGGTTCAACCTCGTCGACCGTCTGGTCGTCGCCGAGCGAGGACAGATACTGGCTTCCGAGATTACTCGTCAGGATAATCAGTGTGTTGGAGAAATCGACCGTGCGGCCCTGGCCATCGGTAAGCCTGCCATCGTCCAGCACCTGAAGCAGTACATTGAACACATCATTGTGCGCCTTTTCGACCTCGTCGAACAGGATCACCTGATAGGGGCGTCGGCGAACGGCTTCGGTGAGCACACCGCCTTCGTCATAACCGACATAGCCGGGAGGCGCGCCGATCAGCCGCGCAACCGAATGCTTCTCCATGAACTCGCTCATGTCGATGCGGACCATTGCCGACTGGTCGTCGAACAGGAATTCGGCGAGCGCCTTGGTAAGCTCGGTTTTGCCGACGCCGGTCGGCCCGAGGAACAGGAAGGAGCCGAGCGGCCGGTTGGGATCCTGCAGGCCCGCCCGTGATCTGCGAACGGCTGTGGACACGGCTTTGACGGCGTCTTCCTGACCGATAACGCGTTTGCCGATCGCTTCTTCCATCGCAAGTAGTTTCTCCCGCTCCCCCTCCAGCATCCGTTCCATCGGAATGCCGGTCCAGCGGGCAACGATTGAGGCGATATCCTCGCTCGTCACTTCCTCGCGAAGCATTGCCCCTTCGGTCGCCTCGCCAGCTTCCGCCAGCTTGCGCTCGAGATCGGGGATTGCGCCGTAGGATAGTTCTCCTGCCTTGGCGAGATCGCCCGCGCGCTGCGCCTGCTCCAGCGCGATACGCGCCGCATCGAGCTGTTCCTTGAGCGCAGCCTCGGCGTGGATCTTGTCGCGTTCGGCCTGCCAGCGCTGGGTCAGCGCGCTATTCTCTTCCTCAAGATTGGCCAGTTCGCTGTCGATCGTCGCCAGCCTGTCTTTCGAGGCATCGTCCTTTTCCTTAGACAGGGCCTCGCGCTCGATCTTGAGCTGGATGATCCGCCGATCAAGCGTCTCGATTTCCTCTGGCCGGGATTCCACTTCCATGCGGATCCGCGAGGCGGCTTCGTCCATAAGGTCGATGGCCTTGTCGGGCAGGAACCGGTCGGTGATATAGCGTTCGGAAAGGGTGGCGGCGGAGACCAGCGCGCCATCGGTTATCCGCACGCCGTGGTGCAGCTCGTATTTCTCCTTGATGCCGCGCAGGATCGAGATGGTGTCTTCGACATTGGGTTCCTCGACCATCACCGGCTGGAAACGCCGCTGCAGCGCCGGATCCTTCTCGACATATTTGCGATATTCGTCGAGCGTCGTCGCCCCGATACAGTGCAGTTCGCCCCGGGCCAGTGCCGGCTTCAGCAGGTTGGAGGCGTCCATCGAGCCTTCGGAGGCCCCCGCGCCGACCAGTGTGTGCATCTCGTCTATGAACAGGATGATCTCGCCCTCGGCGTCTTTAACCTCGTCGAGAACGCCCTTGAGCCGCTCTTCGAACTCGCCGCGATATTTCGCCCCGGCGATGAGCGCGCCCATGTCGAGCGCCATCAGTTTCCGGTCCTTGATTCCGTCGGGCACGTCGCCATTGGCAATGCGCAGGGCCAGCCCTTCGGCTATCGCGGTCTTGCCGACGCCGGCCTCGCCGATCAGCACCGGGTTGTTCTTGGTACGGCGGGCGAGAATCTGGATAGTGCGGCGAATCTCCTCGTCGCGGCCGATGATCGGATCGATCTTGCCATCGCGGGCCCGCTCGGTGAGGTCGTTGGCGAATTTCTTGAGCGCATCGTACCGGTCTTCGGCCGAAGCGGTGTCGGCCGTGCGGCCGCCCCGCAGTTCGTTGATCGCCTCATTCAGCGCTTCGGGCTTCAATCCCGCTTTGTCGAGCGCATCGCCGGCCGATGTGCCCTTGGCAAGGACAAGCGCGAGCAACAGCCGTTCGACGGTGACATAGCTGTCGCCGGCGGTATTGGCGATCTGTTCGGCCTGGTCGAGCACTCGCACAGAATCATTGTCGAGCTGGGGAGTCTGCTGCGCCCCGCCGCCGGATACCTGGGGAATCTTGGCCAGCGCGGCGTCATTTTCCCGCACCGCTGCTTCGGCGCTGCCGCCGGCGCGGGCGATAAGGCCCGATGCCATGCCCTGATCGTCCTCCAACAGCGCCTTGAGGAGGTGGTCTGGCGATACCCGTTGATGGTTCATCCGGATGGCAACGGTTTGCGCCGATTGCAGAAAGCCCTTGGCGCGATCGGTAAATTTTTCGAGATTCATGAGTTCGTCCCTGTTTCGCTCTTTGGCCCGATATAGTGTTGCGAAAATACAACACAAGGCGTTGCCGCACGATCTTTGTCGATAGATTTAGGCGTTCGTCGAGCGACCGCAAGCACGACTTGCACGCGCCCTTCGCGGCGCTATGGTTCGCAGCGTATTTCCCGGGAGATAGAATAGATGCGTTCCTTGAAGCTGGCAGTCCTGGCGCCGCTCGCCTTCCTCGCTTTTCCCGCCCAGGCATTGGAGAATCATGCAGAGGCCCCTGTCGGCCCGCAGCCCAATGTGACTGTCGCGGACCTGGTCGACGAGGTCGAGATTCCCTTTGAGCGTTTCACGCTCGACAATGGCCTTCGGGTCATCGTGCATGAAGATCACAAGGCGCCGGTGGTGGCCGTTTCCATCTGGTATCATGTCGGTTCGCGACACGAGCCGGAGGGGCAGACCGGCTTTGCGCATCTGTTCGAGCATCTGATGTTCAACGGGTCGGAGAACGCGCCCGGCGATTTCTTCGAACCGCTACGGGAAATCGGCGCAACCGATTTCAACGGCACCACCTGGTATGACCGGACCAACTATTTCCAGACCGTGCCGACCCAGGGCCTTGAGCTCGCGCTCTATCTCGAGTCGGACCGTATGGGGCACCTGCTCGGCGCGGTGACGCAGGAAAAGCTCGATAACCAGCGCGGCGTCGTCCAGAATGAGAAGCGCCAGGGCGACAACCAGCCCTATGGCCTGGTCGACTATGCGCAGATCGAGGCGCTGTTCGGCGAAGATCATCCCTATGGCCATTCGACCATCGGATCGATGGCCGATCTGGATGCGGCGAGCATGGAGGATGTCCAGGCCTGGTTCCGCCAGCATTACGGCCCGAATAACGCCGTTCTGGTGCTCGCTGGAGATATCGATGTGGCGACCGCGCGCGTGATGGTCGAACGCTATTTCGGCGATATCCCGCGCGGCCCGGAAACCGAACAGGTCGATCCCGGCATCCCCACGCTCTCCGAGCGGCGCGAGATCGTCATGCAGGACAATGTCGCGACGACGCGGCTTTACAGGACCTGGGTCGTGCCCGGGCTGAACAACCCTGTAACCAGCGACCTCGATGTCGCGGCGAGCGTCTTTGGCGGTCTGGCGAGTTCGCGGCTCGACAATGTGCTGGTGCGCGATGAGCAGACGGCAGTCTCTGTAACGGCGTTCTTGCAGGAATTCGAATATGTCAGCCTGTTCGAAGTGCAGGTCAACGTGGCGCCCACGGCCGATGCCGATGCCGTGTCCGCCCGTCTCGACGAGTTGATTGCGGACTATATCGCCAATGGCCCGACACAGGACGAGGTGAACAGGGTCGCGATGAGTGAGGTTTCCGGGCGGATTGCCGGGCTTGAACAGGTTGGCGGCTTTACCGGCAAGGCGGCAGTTCTCGCCACCGGCGAACTGTATTCGAACGACCCCTCCTATTACCGGACCCGGCTCGAGCGACTGGGTGCGGTGACGCCGGACAGCGCGCGCGCGGCGATGCAGCAATGGCTGACCCGGCCGGTTCTGGCGATGCGCGTCGATCCCGGCGAACGCGGCGCGTATGACGAAGCTTCTTCCGTTGGCGGTGAGCGCACGGGCGGCCTGAACAGCCCGGCCTTCTATCTGCAGCCTGGCGAAGAAACCGCTGAACCGTCCCCGGCGGCGGCAAGCGCCGATTTGGGCACCCGTAGCGTGCCCCGTCCCGAAGTCGGGGAGATCGACGATCTCGATTTCCCGGATGTGGAGCGGGCGACCCTGTCGAATGGGGTCGAAGTGCGCTTTGTGCGGCGGACTGCCGTGCCGACACTGTTGACGCGGTTGAGTTTCGACGCAGGTAACGCGGCCGATCGCGCCGATCAGCTTGGCACCCAGGCCCTTATGCTGTCGTTGATGTCGGAAGGGACGACAACGCTCAATTCCGTCCAGATCGCAGAGGCGCAGGAGCGGCTCGGCGCAGTGCTGAGTGCGAGCGCCAGCCTGGACAGGACCTCGCTCGGGATTTTTGCGCTGGCGGCCAATTACGAGCCGTCGCTCGATCTTTTGCAGGATGTCGTGCGCAATCCCGCTTTCGCGCCTTCGGAGATAGAGCGGATCCGCGCGGCGCAGCTCTCGACGATTGCAACCGAGCGGACAACGCCCGCCAGTATGGCGAGCCTCAATCTCTGGCCGGCACTTTTCGGCGAACAGCATCCCTATGGCAGGCCGACCAGCGGCCTTGGCACGCCGGATTCTGTGGCCGCCATCACGCGTCAGGACCTGATCGATTTCCACCGGAGCTGGATCAGGCCGGACAAGCTGACGATCATGGTTGTGGGCGATGCCACACTGGCCGAAGTTGTTGCGGCGCTTGAGCCACGGTTCGGGGACTGGACGGTCGAAGGCGAAGCGGGGACGAAAGCGATGGAGGCTCCGATTCCGGCCGCCAATCCGCGTATCATCCTGGTCGATCGCCCCAATTCCCCACAATCCTTTATCTATGGCGGGCAGGTGCTCGATCTGGTCGGTACGGACGAGTTGTTGCCGCTGCTGACGGTGAATGAGGCGCTGGGTGGTAGCTTCCTGTCGCGCCTCAACATGGATTTGCGCGAAACGCGCGGCTGGTCTTATGGCGTCCGCGGATCGGTGAATCGGTTCGCCGGGCCGGTCAGCTATACGATCGCCGCGCCGGTTCAGGCGGACCGGACAGGCGACTCCATAGCGGCCATGCAGGAACAGATCGATGCGTTCCTCACGAGCGATGGCATGCGCCCCGAAGAGTTCAGCCGCGCCATCTCCGGCAGCATCCGCAGTCTGGCCGGACGCTTTGAAACTTCGGGCGGGGTGATCGGCGGCATGTCCAACAATCTCCTCTATGGGCGGTCGGACGATTATTATGACGGCATCGCCGCCATGTATCGTTCGTTCGGCAGGGAGCAGCTTGACGCTACGGCGCGTTCAGCCATCGATCCTTCGGCGTTCACCTGGGTGGTTGTGGGAGATGCCGGCCAGGTCCGGGAACAGCTTGACGCACTGGGTCTGCCTGTGGAAACAGTCGCAAGCGAATAACTGACATCACTGTAAGGAAGGAATTATTATGACGGATGTAAGCGGAACCTGGGATGCAGTCGTGAACTCGCCAATGGGCGAGCAGAAATCGACGATGACGTTGAGCCAGGATGGCGACACGGTAACGGGCACCAATGCCGGCGCGACCGGTTCGGCCGAAGTGCAGGACGGCAAGGTCGATGGCAACACGCTGACCTGGAAAATGGACATCACCGTCCCAATGCCGATGACGCTCGAAGGTACGGCGACTGTCGAAGGTGACACGATGGCCGGCAACATCAAGGCTGGCGCCTTCGGCGAAATGCCGTTCACGGCCAAGAAAACCGGCTAATCGCCGATGGCCTGTTCGCGGCTTAGAACAGCTGCGTGACATGCCCCATTTTACGGCCCGGGCGCGCTTCCCCCTTGTTATAGAGGTGGAGGTGCGCCCGGTCTTTTTTCAGCCAGCGATGCCAGTCATTGGCAGCCGCTCCGATCAGGTTGTGCATTTCCACGCGGAGCGCCGTCAGTGCGGTGTCGCCGAGCGGCAGACCGCATACGGCGCGGATATGGTTTTCGAATTGTGACGTTACCGCACCCTCGATCGTCCAGTGGCCGCTATTGTGCACGCGCGGGGCCATCTCGTTGAATATGGGGCCATCGGCGCTGGCGAAGAATTCGAAGGTCAGCACCCCGACATAGTCGAGCGCTTCGGCGACGGTGCGCGCGAGATCACCGGCGGCGGCGCGCTGTTCGGCGATAATGCCCTCGCCGGGCGCAATCGAGTGCGCGAGGATACCGTTTTCGTGCCGATTCTCCGGGGCGCTCCAGATCCGTGTCGCGCCGTCATGTCCGCGCGCGAGCAGGATCGAGAATTCCTTGTCGAAGGCGACCATCGCCTCGAGTACTGCGGGCTGTTCGCCGATCTCGGCCCAGGCCGCCGCCGCGTCTTTGCGCTCGGCGATCCGCGCCTGGCCTTTGCCGTCATAACCGAATCGGCGCGTTTTCAGGATCGCCGGCGTTCCGATCGCGTCGAGCGCCGCCTCGAGCTCGGCAAGCGAGCCGACCGCGCGATAATCGGCGGGCCGTCCGCCATGACCGAGCACATAATCCTTCTCGGACAGCCGGTCCTGGGCGAGTTCGAGCGCACGGGCATTGGGGTGGAGCCCGAAGGTGTCGAGCGCGTGGAGCGGCTCGGCGGGGATATTCTCGAATTCGTAGGTCAGAATGTCGACTTCGCCCGCGAACGCCCTGAGCCGCTCGATATCGTCATAGTCGCCGCGGACGTGCCGCGCCGCGACGTCGCCGGCACAGGGGTCTTCCTCGGGCGCGTATATATGGCAGCGATAGCCGATCTGCGCGGCGGCGATGCTCAGCATGCGGCCAAGCTGGCCGCCGCCGATTATGCCTATGGTCGAACCGGGGGGCAGCGGCTCCGAAGGGGCGGTCATGCCGCCGGGTCTTCGCCAACGGCGTCTGTCTGCGCCTGCCGCCAGGCGTCCAGCCGTCCGGCCAGGGCATCGTCGTTGGTCGCGATGATCGAAGCAGCGAGGAGCGCGGCATTTTTTGCGCCGGCAACGCCGATGGCCAATGTACCGACGGGTACGCCGCCCGGCATCTGGGCAATCGAAAGCAGGCTGTCCATTCCGCTGAGCGCTTTGGATTCCACCGGAACGCCGAGCACGGGCAATCTCGTCATCGAGGCAACCATGCCCGGAAGATGGGCCGCACCGCCGGCGCCTGCGACAATCGTTTTGAGGCCGCGATCGACGGCGGATTTTGCATAGGCGTAGAGCCGGTCGGGCGTGCGATGGGCCGATACCACCTTGCATTCATGCGCGATGCCAAGTTCGGCCAGAATATCGGATGCGTGGCGCATGGTCTCCCAGTCGGAGCGGCTGCCCATGATGATGCCGATAAGCGGGGTGTCGGTCATGCTTCGTCCTGCGCGTTACGCCCCTGTTCAGGGCTCGGGGAAGCGGTTTCTTCTAGTGCGAAGCCGGGCCGCGCGCAATGGCGCGGATGGGCCCGGAATCAGGGCCTAGCGTTCCGAGAGATAATAGCGTTCATTGGCGCTCAGATCGTCGGCAAGGTCATAAATGATCGGCTGGCCGGTCGGAATTTCGAGGCCGGTGATTTCATCGTCGGGAATCCGGGAAAGGTGCTTGACGAGCGCGCGCAGCGAGTTGCCATGGGCGGATATCAGCACGCGCTGTCCTTCCCGCAGCGCCGGTGCGATGCGCGCTTCCCAATATGGGAGCACGCGTTCGATCGTGTCTTTCAGACTTTCGCTTTTCGGCACGGTGACCCCGGCATAGCGGCGATCTGCGCTCAGATCATATTGGCTGCCGTCTTCCATTGGCGGCGGCGGGGTATCGAAGCTGCGGCGCCAGATATGGACCTGCTCATCGCCGTGCTTGTCCCGGGTTTCCTGTTTGTCGAGTCCGGTCAGCCCGCCATAATGGCGTTCGTTCAGCTGCCAGTTCTTCTCGACCGGGAGCCAGAGCCGGTCCATCGCGCCCAGCGCCAGATTGAGCGTGCGGATGGCGCGCGTCTGGAAGCTGGTGAAGCACAGATCGTGATCGACGCCCTTTTCGCGCATCAGTTCGCCCGCGGCGCGGGCTTCGGTTACGCCCTTGTCGGTCAGGTCGACATCCCACCATCCGGTGAAACGGTTCTCAAGATTCCATTGGGACTGTCCGTGCCGGATAAGGACGAGTTGAGGCATGGGCGTAATACTCCTGTAGCGCTTGGCGCTTTCCTTAACGCGCTCGCGGCGCGATACAATGGGGCCAGCAGGAAACTCAACGGGGGAAACAGGCAGTGGCGATTGAACGCAATGAGATCATCTATGACGGCTCGGGCGGGCCTTTCGAGGGACTGGCCGTGCGCGATACGGACTGGGGCGCCCACCGCCCGGGCGTGATGCTGGTGCCCAATGTGTTGGGTCCGAAAGAAATGGATTTCGCCAATGCCGAACGGCTGGCGGCGCTCGGCTATGCGG
>JBPOET010000340.1:0-2801 GCA_051251675.1 Parasphingopyxis sp.
GCCTTCACCCATGATGCCAATGGCAATCTGACCTCGGACGGCAGCAACAGTTACAGCTATGATGATGAGAACCGGCTAACCGGCGTCACGGGCGCGCGCACGGCCAATCTCTCCTATGATCTGCAAGGGCGGCTCTACCGGTTTACGAGCAGCGCGGAGGGGGGCTTGCATGACGGCGATGCCGCTGGTTGCCGTTTCGATCATTCCAACATGACGAAAATGGCATTCCGCCATGAGTAGTACCAACGTATCAGGTCCGCTGCTAGCGCTGTCCTAAACCGAGATTGCAGTGATGCCAGAAGCCAATGCTGCGACGATTCCAAATGATGTGAGGGACGAAATGCGGGAGTTGGGAAAACTCTAAGCCGAGGTTCCCCGTCATTACAGCACCTTAGGACTTGACGCTGGTGACCCCTACGGGAATCGAACCCGTGTTTCAGCCGTGAGAGGGCCGCGTCCTAACCGCTAGACGAAGGGGCCTTGGCAAGCAGTGCTTGCGGCGGGTCGATTTAGGGGGTGGGCAGGGTGAGGTCAACTCATCGCCGCGAATATGCTATGATCGGACTCCCCGGTGATTCTCGGCATCGGCCCCCGCATCGCAGGCATATGAGAGGAAAGCAGCATGGCTACGCAACTCAAGATCGATTTTATATCAGATATATCCTGCCCCTGGTGCGTTGTCGGCCTGCGCAATATGGAAGCGGCGCTGGCCAGTATCGGCGATGGTATCGAGGCTTATGTGCGCTTCGAACCGTTCGAACTCAATCCCGATATGCCGCCCGAGGGCATGGACCGGGCGACCTATTTCGCGACCAAATACGGAATTTCAGCCGAAGAGGCGAAGAGCCGGAGCGGCGAGATCCGGGCGCGCGCGGAAGAGGCGGGCTTCACGATGAACACCGGCGAGGGGTTTCGCGTCTACAACACGTTCGATGCGCACCGTCTGCTCGAATGGGCGATGGAAGAGGGCAAGCAGCGGGCGCTCAAACATGCGCTGTTCGAGGCCTATTTCACTGACGGCAAGAATATGGGCGATCACGAGAGCCTCGCGGCAATTGCGGAATCGGTCGGGCTGGACGGGGCGAGAGCGCGCGAAATTCTGGCCGGTGACGACTATGCCGGGCATGTCCGCCAGTCCCAGTCCCATCAGCGCGGACGCGGCGTCCAGTCCGTCCCGACGATCATCGTCAATGGCGAATATGTGATCAATGGCGGCCAGCCGCCCGCGATTTTCGAGAAAGCCTTTCGCCATATCGCGAGCGAGATCGCGCGCGAAGAAGCGGTGATGCCCGAGGCCGTCTAGGCCGAAAAGCCGGAATCCTGGCGGCCGTGCTGAGCCGCCAGCAACCGGCCCAGCCTAGGCGGCTTCGGCTTCCTTGTCCCGCCGCATGCCTTCTTCATTCAGCATTTCGGCCAGCAGGAAGGCCAGCTCGATGCTTTGCCCCGCGTTGAGGCGCGGGTCGCAATGGGTGTGATAGCGGTCGCCGAGATCCTGGTCGGTGACATCGATCGCGCCGCCTGTGCATTCGGTGACATTCTGGCCGGTCATCTCGCAGTGGATGCCGCCGCCATAGGTGCCCTCGGCGCGATGAACCGCGAAGAAGCCCTTCACCTCGGCAAGGATGCGCTCGAACGGCCGGGTCTTGTACCCGCTGTCCGCCTTGATCGTGTTGCCGTGCATCGGATCGCAGGACCAGATGACCGGATGGCCTTCGGCTTTCACCGCGCGGACGAGCGGGGCGAGGCCGTCCTCCACCTTGTCATGCCCGAAGCGGCTGATCAGGGTGATGCGACCTGGCGAGCGCTCGGGATCGAGCGTGTCGAGCAGCTTCAGCAGATCATCGGGATCGAGGCTCGGCCCGCACTTCATGCCGATCGGGTTCGCGATGCCGCGGAAATATTCGACATGGGCGGAATCCTCGAAGCGTGTCCGGTCGCCGATCCATAGGAAGTGCGCCGAGGTGTCGTACCAGTCCCCGCTCTGGCTGTCGCGGCGGGTCAGGGCCTCCTCATAGGGGAGCAGCAGGGCCTCGTGCGACACATAGAATTGCGTGCCGTTAAGCTGCGGTACGCGGTCGGCGTCGATGCCGCATGCGTCCATGAACTGCAGCGCGTCGCCGATGCGGCCGGCCAGCTCCTCGAACCGCGCGGCCCAGGGGCTCTTGCCCATGAAATCGAGCGTCCAGCTATGGACCTGGTGGAGATTCGCATAGCCGCCGCTCGCATAGGCGCGCAGCAGGTTGAGCGTGGCCGAAGCCTGTGAGTACGCGCGGATCATGCGCTGCGGGTCGGGTACGCGCGATTCCTCGCTGAACCCGATATCGTTGACGATATCGCCGCGATAGGAGGGTAGGGTGACGCCGTCCTGTTCCTCGACATCGGACGAACGCGGTTTGGCGAACTGCCCGGCCATACGGCCGACCTTCACGACCGGCACTTTGGAAGCATAGGTGAGGACGACTGCCATCTGCAGGATGACGCGAAACGTGTCGCGGATATTGGTCGGGTTGAACTCGGCAAAGCTTTCGGCGCAGTCGCCGCCCTGCAGCAGGAAGGCTTTCCCCTCGGCCACCTCCGACAGGTCGGTGCGCAACTGCCGCGCTTCGCCGGCAAAGATCAGGGGCGGATAGCTGGCCAGACTGTCTTCCACACCGGCCAGAGCTTTTGCGTCGGTATAGCTTGGCATCTGGATGCCATTGGCATCGCGCCAGCTGTTCGGGGTCCATTGCTTCGTCATAACATTATCCACAGGGTGATTGCGGGCAAATCCATGACGGAGCCAATCTGCGATTGCAACGGGC
>JBPOET010000341.1:0-2796 GCA_051251675.1 Parasphingopyxis sp.
GGCGGGTACCGTCTTCGAGGATGATCTCGTCTTTCTCGGGCGCGAACCGCGCGACGCGCTCCCTGATCCACTGCACCCCTTTCGGCATGACACGGGCCATGGGACGATGCGTCTGACTGCGCTCGAAAATTCCGCCGCCCACCATCGTCCAGCCGGGCTGGTAATAATGGGTGTCGCGCGGTTCGACGATTGTGATCGAAAGGCCTGCATCCCGCCGGAGCAAAGAGGCTGCGACCGCGATCCCTGCCGATCCGCCGCCGACGATCAATATGTCGTGGCGTCCGGAAGGCTTTCCTGTCGTCATGATGTCATCCTTGTCACGCGGTTGGACGGTTGAAGCTGCGATGCACGGTCATTCCTACGACCATGGCGATGACGAAGACCAGCGCAGCGGATGGATTGAGCGCAAGACCGGCAATGGCCGGCCCCGGGCACAGGCCCGCAATGCCCCAGCCGACCCCGAACAGGATCGAGCCGACAATCAGCGGGCGATCCAGTTTTCCGGTTGCCGGCACGGCGAACTGCGAGGCGGCCAGGGGCGCTGCAAGACGCCGCTGGATCAGCCAGGCGACCGCCATCGGCAGGATCGCCCCGGCCATCACAAAGGCCAGGGTCGGGTCCCAACGTCCGCCCAGATCGAGAAAGCCGCGTACCCGGCTGGGATCGGCCATGCCCGAAAATGCCAGTCCGATGCCGAACAGCGTACCGGCACCAAGCGCGATGAGGAACAGGCGGATCACCAGCCCAACCCCAGCGCATTCATGACGGCGACTGTCGCAAAGCCGGCTCCCATGAAACAGGCGGTTGCGACAATCGAGCGCTTCGAGAGACGCGACAGGCCGCAAACGCCGTGACCGCTGGTGCAGCCACTGCCGAGCCGCGTCCCGAACCCGACGACCAGACCGCCGACGATCAGTATGGCCGACGATTCCGGGAAGCGCGTCACGACCGGCCCGACGAACTGGGACACCAGAAATGCGCCGAGCGGCAGGCCGAGAATGAAAGCCCCCGCCAAAAGGAGCGGCGGCCCGCTGTCCGAAATCCGCATCATGCGGGCAAGCAATCCGCTAACGCCCGCAATCCGCCCAAGTCCGAGCAGCATGACAGCGGCGGCGAGCCCGATCATCAGGCCGCCGATCAGGCCCTGAACGGGCATGGCATAATCCGGCATCATGGCTAGACGGCGTTCAGCGGGAGTTTGAGATAGCGCGTCCCGTTGTCCTCCGGATCGGGCAGATGCCCGCCGCGCATATTCACCTGGATCGCCGGCAGGATCAGCGTCGGCATCGCCAGGGTGGCGTCGCGCGCGGTTCGCATGGCGACGAACTCGTCTTCGCCGACACCCTTATGGACATGGATATTGGCCGCATGCTCTTCGCCTATCGTCGTCTCCCAGGCGAATGTATCGCGGCCGGGAGCCTTGTAATCGTGGCAAAGGAAGACGCGGGTTTCCGCCGGGAGCGACAATAGCCGCCGGATCGAACGATAGAGGATATGGGCGTCGCCGCCGGGGAAATCGGCCCGGGCCGTGCCATAGTCGGGCATGAACAGCGTATCGCCGACAAAGGCGGCATCGCCGATGACATAGGCAAGATCGGCGGGCGTATGGCCCGGCACATGCAGGACGACGCATTCGAGATCGCCGATCCGGAACCTGTCGCCGTCCGCGAACAGGCGATCGAACTGCGATCCATCGGTCGCAAAATCCGGACCCGCGTTGAACAGGGCCCCGAACGTTTCCTGTACCGTCAGGATTTCTCTGCCGATCGCGATCTGCCCGCCAAGCTCGGCCTGGAGATAGGGCGCCGCCGACAGGTGATCGGCATGCGCATGGGTTTCGAGCAGATATTCGATCTCGAGCCCCTGCTCCCGAACATAGGCGATAATCTTGTCGGCCGACGCATGCGATGTCCTGCCCGACGGCGCATCGAAATCCAGAACGGAATCGACGATCGCCGCCTTTTTCGTTTCCGGATCGTGCACGACATAGCTCGCCGTGAAAGTGGGTTCGTCGAAGAAGCAGTGGACGGTGGGTTTTGTCTTGGCTCCAGCCCTGCTCGCTTCGACCAGCGCGCTCGCATCGTCGATAACCGGATCGGGGTTTGTAGCTGCCGTCAATTAGGCCTCCTGCAAAAAATTATGCGAATCTCTGTTGTTTATGGGCGCTGCTGTACACGTATATCCAGCGTTCCGAAACTCATATGGCCCGCGCCGCGTTCCTTTTTGCAAGCGGTTCAATCGGCTGCGGCCGGATGTTGGCAATCGCGGGGAAAGTGACGGCAGCCGGGCACATCAAGGGCCGCATAGATGCACTGGATCCGGCTGCCGTCACGATCAGGCCGACACCATACAAGGGTCATGGCGCAGCCCAATCCCATTATCCGGTTCCGATTTCCTGCAAATCATCTTACCCTCATCAGAACGACGCCATTCTGCAGGCTATTCGCGACGGGCCAGTTGATTACGGTCAAGCGCATCGCCGTAAAAACCCCCACGGCGATACTATGGCAGCTTGTCTGGATGCCGCCGAAGGTGCGATATGCAATTATGGAGTGCGAGCGATGAGGGCGCCGGAAGAACCGGATACGGAGCTTGGCCGGCGGGACCTGCTGCTCGAGGCGCTGTTGTCCCTCTCCCCCGACATGATCGTCACCATCGATCGCCACAGCATCATACAATCGGTCGGCGCCGCGGCCAGCACGATGCTCGGCTATGCCGACAAAGAGCTGGTCGGCCAGAATGTGAATATCATGATACCGCCGCCGCACCACGATCAGCATGACGACTATGTCGGAC
>JBPOET010000342.1:0-2783 GCA_051251675.1 Parasphingopyxis sp.
CGCCTGCCATATCAAGCTCGCCGAAGCTGAAGAGTTGATCGCATCCTATTTGACGGCTTTTCGGGCAACGTATGAGCCACTCGCCGACGAGTTGTTGCTCGATGATATCAGCGACGGCGGGACATCGATATCTTCAAGCGAACTCGTCGACCGATGCCTACGTGGAGAGAGTATCCTGCTGCGCGGACCCTCCGGTTGCGGCAAATCGCTGTCTTCGTGCCGGATCGGCGTCGGTGCAGCCAGCGCCGGCCGCGTCCCACTGTTCGTCTACGCCAAGGACTATGACGGACGTCTCGGTGAGGTTCTCAGCCGTGAAGCCTTGCTACTCGGCGCGCCCTCCCTTCGCGCGCTGCTAGCAGCGTGCCGGCGCGTCGCCAGACCGATCCTCTTGCTCCTCGACGGCTATAATGAATGTGCCGCACCGCAGCGCGCACAATTGAGCCGGGGCATTGCCGCCCTGTCCGGCCGAAACGACGCCAGCGTGGTTGCGACTTCCCAGATTGCCGTCGAGCGGGCCGATCTCCTCGCGCTCACCGACCTTACGCTGTCGGCACCGAGCCGCGAGTCGAAATTGGCGATCGCGACCCGACAGGCCGCCGGCGCGCTTTCGCCCGCGGCGCGGGCATGGATCGATACGGTCAGAAGCGGATTGGAAGCTCGGATTCTGGGGGATATCAGCTACCAGATCGCCGAGTCAGGCAACCGGATGGCGCTGTTCGACACCTATGTGCGCGCGCGTCTCGGCACTTCCGCGCCGGCAGGGATCCGGACGCTCATCGCAATTGGCAGGCTATTGGCCGATCGCATCTCGTTCGGCCTGTCCGTGCGCGATCTCGATCGGCTGCTCGATCGCGAAAATTTGCCCGCGGAGATCGTCCCACGACTGGAGCGCGCAAACTTGCTGACACTGCGCGGCGACCGCGCCAGCTTTAGCCACGAGATGTTCCTCGACGCCTTCGCCGCCGAGGCGGTCGTACGCGATGCCGACGGTCGACCCGAGGGGATCCTTGCGGCGATCAAATCGCCGCTACACGCTCGGCGCGCGACACAGCTGATCGGAGCAATCGACGATGCCCGGCTTCAGCATGCCGTACTCGCGCAGATCGAGGACGCGGACGTCATCGCCGCATGCGCGGCGGGCAAATGCGGGTCCTACGCCCAAGCGTGGGCGCGCGAGCGCATCGAGGCAATCCTTGGCCGTGCGGCAGCGGAGGCGGAAGCGGTCGCATTCGTGATCGACGAGACCTGCTACCCACAGATTCGCAGGACTGATCCATCCTGTGGCCAGTGGACAGCGCAGGATCGCGCCGCGATCGGTGCGCTGGCCGACGAGTTTCTCGCGGGGCGCCACGTCGATCGGATGATGGGCATCGTCGCGGCGTTGGATCGAAAATTGGCCGCAGAGCTGCCGCGCCTGCGCGGTGAGCTTGCGGGGCGCAAGATCGGACTACGCAGCGCCATGTTCCAATTTTGCTATGTCCATGCGCGAGGCGACGCGCCCGTGATCGGATCGCTCCTGCAACGACTGCACATGGGCTCATGGCCGGTTGAGCGAGACAATAGTGCGGCGGAGATCGTTACGGCGTGGATCAAGCGGCCCGGCCTGACGCATGGCCAGCTCTATCTGTTGCTGATGCTCAATCGGATGACGTGGAACGATGGACCGATTCTCGCGCGATTCCTTCCGGACATGTTGCGGCGGGATTATCGCTATGCCCCCTACCATCTTCAACTCGACCTCCTGCAAGCGGCCCGTTTTTCGTGGCGGGCCGACGATGCCGACAAGGCGGCGATCGTCGACGCATTGAACGAACTGCCGAGCGACCAGCACATCTTCTTGTCGTCATCGGTGGTCGAGGCGTTGCAAGCGCTCGGAGCACTCGAAGACTCCGAGGCCGAACAAGTCGAGCCTATCCGGCAGAGCATGCGCAACCTGCTGGCGCGCCGCGATGCGGACGCCGCTGAGTTGGCCTACACGATCTGGGTCTGCCGGTTCGATCATCCCTATGCCGGCGCCTATTGCGAGGTTTATGACGAGCTGACCCCCGCCGAACGAAAGACGTTCCTGGAAATGGCCGCGAGCGTCGCGCCACAGGACAGCTGCTTTTGCGGAATCTTGATCGTCGACCTCGCCAGCTTCGGCGATCGTTCGGCGGCGCCGATCATCGCGCGCTGGCTCGCTTTCCCTGCGGCGCGTTGTTCGATGCCCCAGGACGCTGTCAAATATTTCTTCACCGCCCATGTCGCGCTGGCACGGCTGGGCTGTGATCTTCCAGGCGACCGGCCAGCGCCGCAAACCTCGGCGGAAGCGGCGCTCGGGGCCTGCGGCGAAATCCTCTATTGGCTCAATCGAATCGATCTCACGAGCGAGCACCGGCGCAGCGAATGCGCGGGTCCGTTGGCGGTCCTTGCTCGCCACGAAACGGGTGTCGCAACCGCCGTTCTATATGAGCTGGGACGCTGCTACATCGGCGAGGGCCTCGACCAGTTGCCGGGCGCGACCGCGCCGGTCTTGTCGATCGAAGCCGACTTCCGCGGCGAAGTCGCCGCGATATTCCGACAGTGTCTCCGGCTTCCCGAGCTGCAAGTCGGTTATTTCGAATATCGCGATCTGGAAGCAATTCTGACTTGGGCGATCGGCAACTTGGCGCGGGTCGGCGACATCGCCGACCTTGAAACATTGCGGGAGCTCGTCGCCAGTCCGACGTTTGGCCGGACCGCCATTCGCGCAATCAGCGAACTCGAACCGAGGCTGCTCGAAGTCGTTCCACAGCGCTGATGTC
>JBPOET010000343.1:0-2778 GCA_051251675.1 Parasphingopyxis sp.
GCTCGAACGAGCAATGCCCGGCCTTCGAACGCTATTATGACGATTTCAAAGAGCTTGGCGTGGACGAGGTCTACTGCATCTCGGTCAACGACGCCTTTGTGATGTATCAATGGTCGAAGAATCTAGGCCTTGAAAAGGTCAAGATGCTGCCGGACGGTTCGGGCGACTTCACCCGCCGTATGGGGATGCTGATCAACAAGGATCATCTGGGCTTTGGCGACCGTTCCTGGCGTTACGCCATGGTCGTCGAAGATGGCGAGATCGTCGCCTGGTTCGAAGAGCCCGGTATCAATGACGATGGTACCGATGAAGACCCCTATGTCGAATCGACGCCGGAGAACGCCCTCAACTGGCTGCGTGAAAATCGCGGCGAAGGCCGCGCTGCGGCTTGACCTGACACTCCCTGAATCGCGACGTCCCCCCATAGTCGCGATTTACCCTGGACCCGCACCGGCCATCCCCTCGGCCGGGGCGGGTTTTTTTGTTGGAGGGTTGGAGGAGGCGCGATACGGTATCAGGGAAAGGAAAATACAACATGGCGGACCAGAGGGTCACGGCACCGAGGATCGAAACGGATCGGCTGATTCTGCGTGCCTTCCGGATGGAAGATTTCGACGCTTTTTCCGCGATGCTTGCCAATCCCGAGGTTGGAGAGTTTATCGGCGGAACCGTTTCGGACCGGGCAGTGGCCTGGGAGAAATTTCTCCGCGCACCCGGTTTCTGGGCGCTGCTTGGCTATGGCATGTGGATCGCGGAAGAAAAGGAAAGCGGGCGGATCGCCGGCAATATCGGCTTCGGACAGTTTTGCCGCGCGATGGATCCGCCTCTTCCCGATATTCCCGAGGCTGCATGGGTGTTGGACACTTGGGCGCACGGCAAGGGCTATGCGGGCGAGGCGATGGCGGCCGCGCTTGGCTGGGCCGATGGCCATATCGGCGAAAATGGCTATGTCTGCATCATAGCGCCGGAAAATGTGCCGTCTCTCAAGTTGGCGGAAAAGCTGGGTTTTCGCGAAACGCGGCGCACGCCGTACAAAGGCGATGAGACGATCGTGCTGGAGCGGCCTGCAGCCTAGGTAACGGCGGCCTTTGCCGCGAACCTGTCTTCTCGCCAGACCCCGCTGTCCAATATCTCTCCCAGGATTTCCGTGGCCTGCCAGATATCCGCAAAGCTTGTGTACAGCGGCGTCAGGCCGAAGCGCAGGATGTCGGGCGCGCGGAAATCGCCGATGACACCGCGCTCGATCAACGCTTGCATGATAGGCCAGCCGTCCGAATGGCGGTACGAGATATGGCTGCCGCGATGGGCGGCCTCGCGCGGCGTGATAAGCTCCAGGCCGTGATCGCCGCAACGCTTTTCGACACGCGCTGCGAACAGATCGAACAGGGCCGCGGATTTCGCGGCGACGGCCTCCATGTCGATATCGGCAAACAGGTCGACCCCGCTTTCGAGGGCGAGCATATTGAGTATCGGCGGTGTTCCGCAGAGAAACCGCCCGATGCCGGGCGCGGGGACATAATCGTCGCGAAATTCGAACGGAGCCTCATGCCCCATCCAGCCGGACAAAGGCGAGCGCAGCTGATCCTGCAAATCTTCACGGACGTAGAGAAAGGCCGGAGCGCCGGGCCCGCCATTGAGATATTTATAGCCGCAGCCGACCGCGAGATCGACCTCGCAGCCGCTCAGATCGACGGGGATCGCGCCGACACTGTGGCTCAGATCCCAGAGCGCCAGCGCGCCCGCCTCATGCGCTTCCTCGGTCAAAAGCTGCATGTCGTGGCGGGCGCCCGTCTTGTAATGGACATGGGTGAGCAGCATCAGTGCCGTATCGGGTCCGAGCGCATCGACAAGATCGCCGGCCTGTTCGGTATGGACGCTATGATCGGCCAGCAGGCCCGCCGCGCCGTCCGCCGTGTAGAGATCGGTCGGGAAATTGCCCGGCTCGGTCAGGATCTGCGAGCGATCGGCGTTCAGCCGGGTCGCGGCGATAATCAGTTTGAACAGGTTCACCGAAACCGAGTCCGTCACGATCACTTCATGGGGCTGTGCGCCGATCAGCCCGGCGATCTTCGCACCGATCCGTTGCGGCGCGCCGATCCAGTCATTGTCGTTCCAGCTGCGGATAAGGTCTGTTCCCCATTGGCGCTCGACCGCGTCTTTCTGGGCGGCGATCGTGGCCGTGGGCAGCGCGCCGAGCGAGTTGCCGTCAAGATAGACAACGCCCTCGGGCAGAAGGAACTGTGTGCGCATCCCGGCAAGCGGGTCGGCGGCGTCGCGGGCGAGGGCGTCGTCCAGGCTGCTCATGACAATCCCAGGGCCCCCTCGATCAGTTCGACTTGCCGTTCCCAGCTCACAGTCCCGGGCGTCACAAGCTCGACATGACCTTCGCCGGCAATTGTGACGAGTTCGATATTGCTTGCGTCCCGCGCAAGATTGGCGTTGCGATAGGCCTCTGCAAATTCGGGCGGAGCGATCCGGTCGCGCTCTGCATTGACGAGAATCTGCCTAGCCATTGCGGCGGGCATGCGCTGCGGGGATGTGAGTTCGGGATGCTCACCCATCATCAAACGAGGCGCTTCGGTTCCGCAGGCATGGCCCTCGCGCAGTGTTCCGGCTTCGAGGTCGGGCAGGCCTCCCTGGCTGATTGCTGCGGCAATCGGCAACCGGTGCCTGCCGGTAAGCGGCTGGCCGGTAAAGGCCGATTGGCGCGCCGCAAGCCACAGTGCGAGGTGCCCGCCCGCCGAATGGCCGATAACGACAATCGGTTCGACATTGAGA
>JBPOET010000344.1:0-2774 GCA_051251675.1 Parasphingopyxis sp.
GGCTTTGAGTATCGCCGGCATACCGTAATTATACATAGGTGTCGCGACAACGATGTGATCGGCAGCCGCGACTTCGTCGATAAAAATATCGGATTGCGCGAGAGCGGCCTGGTCTGCTTGGCTCCGTTGGTCCTCTGACGTGAATGCCGCCGCGATCCACTCCTGTGTTACGAATGCCGGCGGATTGTCTGTCAAAGCACGTTCGACAACCTTCCCTGGAAACCCTGTTTTGGCCAATGTCTGGCGGAAGTGAAGGGCCAGTTTGCTGCTGATAGAATTGGTGCGCCGGGGGCTTGCATGGATGATTAATATATTGGTCATTCTGTCCTCCATTTTCATTGCCCACTGCGTAATGTATGAAAAACTGGCCTACAAATGGCGATTAGTCGGTCATGAGGTGAATTTGATTCATGTATAACATCCCCGGATTGCAAGCGCTGCGAACCTTCGACGCTGCGGCGCGCCGTATGAGTTTCAAGGAAGCCGCCAAGGAGCTTTCGGTCACGCCAACGGCGGTCAGCCATCAGATTGCGCGTCTGGAAGACCAGCTGGATACCAAGCTGTTTGAACGCCGTGTCCGGCAGGTGAGCCTTACCGAAGATGGCGCGCGTTTGGCCAATGCGACAGAATCGGCATTTGCCATACTCCAGCGTTCGGTCGACGCGATTGATCGCAGACGATCGAGAAAAATTGCCGTTGTTGGAGCGACGAATGCCTTCGCGTCGAAATGGCTGATACCCAGGGCTTCTCGCTTTGGAGATGTCGCACCGGGCTGGACCATATCGATACTGGCCAGTGAGAAACTGGCAGATATCGACTCAGGCGAGGTCGATGTTGCCATCCGTTATGGCGGTGACACTGTCAAAAGAGGCCAGACCGCAACGCCGCTGGTTTCCGATAAATATATTCCGGTTTGCACGCCGTCCTACTGGCAGCAACTGCAGGCTGGCGATGCGCCGATGCGCCTGATCCATGCCGAATGGTATCGCAAAGACCGGCCCGCGCCCAGTTGGGAAGCCCTTTCACCGGCCCTGGGGAATGCGGCGAACGGCGCGCAGGAGTTCATCCTGTCGGATGAGCTTTCGGCCATTTCCGCGGCGCTTGCGGGCCAGGGAATCGCGTTGGCCAGTGCCCTGCTTGTTGCGCAGGATATCGAACTGGGATTGCTTATCCGTCCCTTTGAGGGAGAGATAGCGGGCGCCGATTATTCACTGATCACGGCGGCGGGAGCCAGTGTCGCGGCGGAGACTTTCAAGAGCTGGATCGTCGGCGAAATGGCGCTCTATACCGAAAACCCTGCACGATCGCATTGAGGCGGCGCACGGCATCCTTCTCGGCGAGCCGCCGGGATCAATGGTGCACCGCCCGGATCCATGGCCCAAAGCCGGACTCGCCCAGCCACGCGACCTGCGTTTCCGCTGAAACCCTGTTGATCGCTTCCTGCGGCTTGGGCCCGGGATGGACGGCGCGGCGCAGGGGGCGCGTGCCGGCGGGCATGGCGATGATCTCGGCAATGGCGCGGGGAACATCGGCGGGATCGGCGGTTCTGCCCGAACCATCCTCGGTCCCCATCCGTTCGACAAGAGCGGGATAAGCGGCGCGGCGCTCCTCGGGCGTCCGCTCTCGCAGCGCGGCGGTATACCGGTTGCGGTTGACCCATATCCTGGTCGGATAGCCGCCGGGCTGGATAATCGTCACGTCGATATTGTGGGAGACGAGTTCATAGGCGAGCTGCTCGAACATGGCCTCGACTGCAAATTTGGTCGGCGAATATTGCCCCGCACCGGGCACGATGACCCGGCCAAGTTGCGAGGATATGGCGAAAATCTGGCCCGATCCGGCCGCGCGCATGCCCGGTAACACGGCGCGCGCCATGCGCTGATATCCGAGCACATTGGTATCGAACATCAGCTGCGTCGCTTCCATGTCCTGCAACTCGATCGGCCCGGTGATCCCGATGCCGGCATTGTTGACGAGCACATCTATCGCTCCGCCCGCGATCCGTTCGGCCTCGGCGACACCGGCCGCGACCTGTTCGTCCGAGAGGACATCGATCCCGACAATATGAAGATCGAGATTTTCGGCCGCAGCTTCGGCGGCAAGGCTTTCCGCTTCGGGGCGGGGCAGGTTGCGCATCGTGGCGATGACTTTCGCCCCCGCGCGTGCGTAATGGAGTGCGCCGAGACGGCCAAAACCCGAGGAACATCCGGTAATCAGGATCGCCTTGCCCGAGAGGTCGGGTGTCGCCGTCTGTGCAAGGACAGGCGTGCCAGCCGGTATGGCGGAAAACGCCGTGACTGCTGCGGTCCCTGCGAGTAAATGGCGGCGGTTGATGGCGGTCATGCGAATTCTCCCCTTCAATCAATCAGACACACTATAATCCGCTTGCCCTGAGCTTGTCGAAGGGCTGTCCTTTTCCTGTCGGACTGGAAAGAAAGGGCAGGGCTTCGACAGGCTCAGCCCGAACGAATGGGCCTAATTGTCTGAATCCTGCAACCGCAGCGCTACTTCGTTCAGGAACCGCGCATCATCGCCTTTTGCGAGCCAGTTGGCCTCCGCCGCAATGGCGCCGAGCAGATCCGTCAGCGGCTCGATCTCGGCTTTGGCGTAGTTGCCCAGCACATGGCGGGTAACCCGGGCCTTGTTGCCTGGATGGCCGATACCGATGCGGACCCGGCGGAACTCGTTGCCGATATGTGCGTCGGTGGATCGTATGCCGTTATGCCCGGCCGTCCCACCGCCGCGCCGCACCTTGATCTTGAACGGCTCCAGAT
>JBPOET010000345.1:0-2765 GCA_051251675.1 Parasphingopyxis sp.
GTTCAAAACCTTGTTATTTCAGTTGATTACAGGGTTTACGCTATCCCGGCTGAACCGGAATTGAACTGATCTGTCGTGAGGCGGACAGCTAGTCTTCGCCGCGTACCTTGCTGGCTGCGGCGGCGCTTGCTTCGCTGGCCGCCGCTTTTGCGCCCTCCATGACCTTTTGCGCCGTTTCGCGGGCGGTGTCCTTGACGAAGCCAAGCTCGTCCAGTTTTTCCTGGCCCACTGCCCGCACGGCATCGGCGGCGTCGCGGGCGCGGCCCGTGATTTCGCTTCCATAGGAGCCGAGCAGTTCGGTTTCGCGGCGCGTGCGCGGCAACAACGCGCCGATCAGCATGCCGATGCCGAGTCCTCCCACGACGGCGGCGAGCGGATTGCCCTGCACAGTGTCGGCCGTGCGACGGCCGGCAATTGCCGCCTGTTCCCGGGCGCTGGCGTAAAGTGCACCGCTTCGCGCAGCTGCCGTTTCATAAACGTCTTCGGCGCGGGCGCGGGTGGCGCGATAGGATTCGCGGACCGTATCTCCGGCTTTGCTGGCGCTGTCTTTGATTGTCATGGTCAAACCTCCTCGGTCAGTTCTGATTTTGGTGTCGGATCTGCAATAGGTCCCTGGCCTGATTGTTTTTCTTTAGTGAGCGATCGGATACCGGCCTTCGCCTTTTTTCGCCGGTCGATCCGCGCCCGGACAGCTGCGGCGATCGGCTTGCGGAAGAGGAACAGCCCGATGGCTGCACCAACCGCAGCGATCGTGCCTGGCCGTTTGCGTGCCGCGCCGGATATCCTGTCGGCCGCTTCGCCTGCGCTTTCCCGGACCTGTTCCATCGCGTCTTTTGCGATGGCGTCCGGCGCAAACCGCGCCTGCGCCGTGCTGAGAGTCCCCAGCCATCGGGCTCGCGCCTCGCGTTCGGCGCGCCTTGCTTCATGAAGCCTGTCCGCAGCGCTCTTCACAAGCGGGGTTCCTCATCTGTCTCGCGCATATCATGCTCTTCATAGTTCGTCTGCACCGGCGCGACATCGAATTCGTCGTCTTCGAACAGTTTCTCGTCGAGGTCGGGGAATGTCTTGATGCCCCAATGGGCAAGAAGGCCCGCAATGATGAGCCCGACACCGGAAACGATGACGCCGGCCCATAACGGGCCGACACTTTGCGACAGCGCAAAGACCAGGGCCATCAACAGCGCAACAAGCGCTGCAGCCGTGATCAGAATCGCGGTAACGATGAGTAGGGCGGCCTTGCGCGCCTGCGATATGCGATAGAAAACGATGGCCCGATACAGTTTTATCCGGGATTTTGCGAATTGCTCGCCATCCTCGAGAAGCCCGGCAACTATCTGCCGATAGGATGCATCGCTGTCGCGCGGATCGCTCATGCGTCGTCCCGCTCACCCAGTCCGGATTTAACGAGACGGGCGATGGCGAAGCCCGCAACCGCCGCGATACCGATTGCGATCACCGGGCTGCGCCGGACAAAGGCTTCCGCATCGCGCAGCATATCGTCGACTTCCTTGCCCTCGATCTTTTCGGCCAGGCTCGCGACCGCGCTGGCGGCTTTTCGCGCATATTCGCCGTAATTCTCGCCGAGCCGTTCATCCACCGACTTGGCGGCATCGTCCATTGCCGCCGAAACATCCTTGATCGCGCCCGTGGCCTTGTCCTTGCCCTGCGTCGCATAATCGCGTGCATGTTCGGTTGCCTGGGTCCTGAGGTTGCTTGCCTCGTCCCTGATCCGTTCCTTGGCCTTGGCCACTGTGCTCAATTCCGTTTCTTCCGCGAGGGTTTCGACTGCCGCCTCGACGGCCTCGGAAGCGTCCTTTTTCTTGGCTGCCATTTTTCTTTCTCCGTAGCGAACATTCTATCTGTGTATTAAGCGCATAAAACGCAATCCGGTTCCGAATTTTTTGCACTCTACTCTATTTGCTTCGCGGGCGCAGCATGGATACACGTCCAAGATGAATCCGACATTTCTGAAAAGGCTATTTTGATGACTGCTATTGCCGATATCCGCGCCCGTGAAATTCTCGATAGTCGCGGAAATCCTACCGTTGAAGTCGATGTCGCGCTCGAGGATGGCAGCTTTGGCCGCGCCGCCGTTCCTTCCGGCGCATCGACCGGCGCCTATGAAGCCAACGAGATGCGCGACGGCGACGCGGCGCGCTATCTCGGCAAGGGCGTTTCAAAGGCGGTCGAGGCGGTAAATGGTGAAATCGCCGATATGCTGCGCGATGTGGATGCCGAAGAGCAGCTTGCCGTAGATCATGCGATGATCGATCTCGACGGCACCCCGAACAAGGCGCGGCTCGGCGCGAATGCGATTCTGGGTGTCAGTCTCGCCGTATCGAAAGCCGCAGCGGAGGCGCGGGGGCTGCCGCTCTATCGTTATGTCGGCGGTACGTCCGCAGCGACGCTGCCGGTGCCGATGATGAACATCATCAATGGCGGAGAGCATGCCGACAATCCGATCGATTTCCAGGAGTTCATGGTCATGCCGGTCGGCGCGGAAACCCTGGCCGAGGCCGTGCGCTGGGGCGCAGAGATTTTTCATACGCTGAAGAAAGAGCTGCATGACGCCGGGCACAATACGTCCGTGGGAGACGAAGGCGGTTTCGCGCCCAATATCGGATCGACGACCGATGCGCTCGATTTCATCCTGAGTTCGGTGGAAAAGGCTGGCTACAAGCCCGGCGAGAATGTGATGCTGGCGCTCGATTGCGCGGCGACCGAGTTTTTCAGGGACGGCAATTATGTGATGGCCGGGGAGGGGG
>JBPOET010000346.1:0-2744 GCA_051251675.1 Parasphingopyxis sp.
AAATTTTGACATTCAGGGACTGCGCAATTCGCGCTCCCCACATTGGAGTCCACAACCATGCCCACATACACGGCGCCCGTTCGCGATACTCAATATGTACTGAACCATATTGTTGGCCTGGATCGTTATGCGAACCTTCCCGGGTTCGAGAATGCGACGAGCGATATGGCTGACGCCATATTGACCGAAGGCGGCCGGTTCTGTTCGGAAGTGCTGTTTCCGCTCAATCAGGTCGGCGACGAACAGGGCTGCACCCGGCACGAGGACGGCTCGGTGACGACGCCCGAAGGTTTCAAGGAAGCCTATCGCCAGCTTGTCGAGGGTGGCTGGACCACATTGACGGGTCCCGAGGAGTTCGGCGGACAGGGCCTCCCGCATGTCCTCGGCACCGCGATCGAGGAATATATGATCAGCTCGAACATGGCGTTTGCCATGTATAACGGCCTGACGATGGGCGCGACGGCTGCGATCATGGCCAAGGGTTCGCAGGAGCAGAAGGAAAAATATGTGCCCAAGATGGTGTCCGGCGAATGGGGCGGCACCATGAACCTGACCGAGCCGCATTGCGGCACCGACCTTGGCCTCATCCGCACCAAGGCGGAGCCACAGGCCGACGGCAGCTACAAGGTTTCGGGTACCAAGATCTTCATCTCGTCCGGCGAACACGACCTGACGGATAACATCATCCACCTGGTTTTGGCGAAGACGCCGGATGCACCGGACAGCGTGAAGGGCATTTCGCTGTTCATCGTGCCGAAATTCCTCGTCAATGACGATGGGTCGATTGGCGAACGCAATGCGGTCTCCTGTGGCTCGATCGAAGAAAAGATGGGCATTCACGGCAATTCGACCTGCGTCATGAACTATGACGGCGCGACTGGCTGGATGGTCGGCGAGGAGAATAAGGGACTCGCGGCGATGTTCATCATGATGAACGCCGCGCGTCTGGGCGTCGGCGCGCAGGGGCTCGGAATCGGCGAAGTCGCGTTCCAGAACGCCGTCGCCTATGCGCAGGACCGCCGACAGGGCAGGGCGTTGACGGGCCCCGCTGATCCGCATGAGAAAGCCGATCCGCTTTTTGTCCACCCGGATGTACGCAGGATGCTGATGGAATCGAAAGCCTATCTGGAAGCCAGCCGCGCGCTGTGCATCTGGGGCGGCCTGCAGGTCGATCTCGCCCATAAAGCGCAGACCGAAGAAGAACGGCAGGTCGCGGACGATATGATTTCGCTGCTGACGCCTGTCATCAAGGGCTTTGTGACCGATCTCGGCTACCAGATAGCAACCCAGTCGCAACAGGTTTATGGCGGCCATGGTTACATCCGCGAATGGGGCATGGAGCAATATGTCCGCGATGCACGGATCGCGCAGATCTACGAGGGCACCAACGGCGTCCAGGCGATGGACCTTGTCGGACGCAAGCTTGCCAAAGATGGCGGCCGTGCGATCCAGGCGTTTCTGGCCATGGTCGGCGAAGAAGTGGCGGAGCTGCAGGAGAATGACGCCGTCAATGCTGTGGCCACCGGTCTCGAAAAAGCAAATGGCGAACTGCGCGGCGCCACGATGTGGCTGATGCAGAATGCGTTCGCCAATCTCAACAATGCGGGGGCCGCCGCCTACAACTATATGCAGCTTATGGGAATCACCGCGCTCGGTCTGATGTGGCTGCGCATGGCGAAGGCCAGCGCCGCCGCGATCGAAGCCGGGACGGAAGACAGAGCCTTCCACGAAGCCAAGCTGGTAACGGCGCGTTTCTATGCGGAAAAGATCATGCCCGACGCGGCAGGGCTGCGGGCGAAAATCGAAGGCGGTTCCGACAGCCTGATGGCGCTTGAGCCAGAGATGTTCGTTTCTGCCTAGGCCCCAAATCGGGTCAGGAGTGGCATAATGGCGTTTGACGTGTCCGGTGACTGCCGGGCACGCTGGACGTCGTCGCCCGTCTCATCCTAAATAGCCGGATCACGTGATGAGGAAGAGCCTGTGTCGACACGCCTGAAATGGATCCTGGGGATATTGGGCGTCATTGCCGTTGCCGGGCTGGCCTATGTCGGGTCGATGCAGCTCGGCCTGGCCGACTATCGCCATGAATCCACGTCGGATCCGGAATCCTCCGAGGGGGATCTCGCCGAAATGAGCTCCGGGGAGCGCCTTTGCGCTGCGCAATCGACAGTTGATTCCATTCGCCAGCGCATATTTGCCCGGGCGCGCACGGCCAGCAACGATGACGGCGCCCTTTTGACGCGGCTTGAGGGCGGAACGCTCGCGCGTATGGAAGAGCCGCGGCTGATCGATTTCGATGAGGGCCTCGAACAGGCGCGATGCGAGGGCCGACTTATATTGGAACTGCCGCGCGGCACAGAACCGGCGTTCAACTATAGCCGCCGCCTCAACGCCAGCCTCGAATATATTGCCGAACCCGCCGCCGATGGGCGCGGGCGCGTCTATCGAATGAATGGAGCCGATGACCTGATAGACCGGCTCGCCGATGCCGATCTGGTCACCCGGCGGGCCGATCCCGCGGACAAGGAAGACGCGGAAGGCGGGATGGAAGAGAGCGGCAAGGATGAGTTCGTGCCCGGCGATGAAGAGCCTGTGGCCGGCAATCCCGGCGAGGAAGGCGATGACGTGAACCCGCCGGAAGAACTGTTGCCGCCGGTCATGCAGGAAGATCCGGGCAAATAGCCTCTCAGCCTGTGGCTGATGCGTTCCAATCGATGGCCATGCGCGTCTGTCCGGTCTTGTTT
>JBPOET010000347.1:0-2742 GCA_051251675.1 Parasphingopyxis sp.
GGCCAGTGCCGATCATTGTCATCGTCAGCGAGTGCGGTGGCATCGGTTCCCGAGGATAGCCGGTACGCTTGCCGAAAATCATCGCCGCCACGAGTGCCGAGACCCCGGCATTGATATGAACGACGGTGCCACCGGCAAAATCCAGCGCACCCATGTCGAACAGAAAACCGCCGTCCCACCACACCATGTGCGCGATCGGGAAATAGACAATGGTGAGCCAGATAGCCGTGAACAGCATGACGGCCGAGAACTTCACGCGTTCGACGAGCGCGCCGAGCACCAGTGCCGCGGTGATCGCCGCAAAGGTCATCTGGAACGAGATGAACACATATTCGGAGATCACCTCGTCGGAGAAGGTCGCCGCTGTGCTGTCTGTCGTGGTCTGCGCCAGGAACAGATTGCCCCAACTGAAGAAACTGTTGCCTTCCGGCCCGAAGGCGGTGCTGTAGCCATAGACAACCCAGACAATCATCGCGAGCGCCGAAACCGCGCCGATCTGCGTCATTGTGGAGAGCATGTTCTTGGTGCGCGTGAGGCCGCCGTAGAACAGGGCGAGACCGGGAAGGATCATGAGCAGGACGAGAATCGTCGCCGTCATCATCCAGGCATTGTTGCCGGGATCGGGCACCGCTGCCGCCACCTCTTCGGCAGCTTCGGCGACATCCTGCGCCCAGATGGGCGCGGCGGCGAGCGCCGCCACCGTCAGAGCAGAAATTTTTGTGAAAAGTCGCATCATAATCCCCCTTACAAAGCCGTGTCGTCGGTTTCGCCAGTGCGAATTCGCAGTGCAGCATCAACGTCGAGCGTGAAAATCTTGCCGTCTCCGATCGAGTCGGTGTTGGCGGCGGCGGCAATGGTTTCGACAACCCGCGGGGCGAGATCGTCGCTCACAACCGTTTCGATCCGGATCTTGGGAACCATGTTCGTGGCATATTCCGCGCCCCGGTAAACTTCGGTTTGGCCCTTTTGCCGGCCAAACCCCTTCACCTCGATCGCGGTCATCCCCTGGACACCGACATCGGACAAGGCCTCGCGGACCTCGTCCAGCTTAAATGGTTTGATGATAGCTATAATGAGTTTCATATCGCCTCCCTGTTCGACCCAAGATTGCTGCATCGCAACATAGCTGTCAAATGGTAAAAGCAATAAGAATAGCGTTTTTCTTGTAATTTAATTACAAATGTGGTGGAAAATCCCTGTTTTCTGACAAGTATACGGGCGCGAACTTTTTTAGATCAGGCCTGAGCCAGTCGCTCGATTTCCGGCATCGCTTCGGCCGTCGCGCGCCGGCCGATCGCGATCAGATCCTCGGCGCGCGTAAAATTGGACGTGTCGATATGGCCGACCGGAAGCGCGAGTTCGAGGTCCGGCGGATCGCGGTCGAGCGACAGGCGCGTAAGCTGCGAAAGCATCAATCCGGTGGCGCTGCGCACCACCGAAAGCGTTGTAAGCCGGGGATTTTCCGCATCGCTGATTCCAACGGCTTTCCGGCGCGCCTGATAATCACCCTGGAGGTTTATCGCGACGACCGGCCTGCCACCGGCCATTGATCGTGCCGGAACCACAGGGACCGGCATGACCGCACCGCCATCGGAAAGAATCCGTCCATCATGCAGGACCGGCTGGAAAATCCCCGGCAGGGCAATCGTCGCGTGAATCGCGTCAGTAACCGGTCCATGATCGAGAATCACCGTATCGCCGGACAGGAGATCGGCGGCGACCACCGCCGTCGGTATCGAAAGCGATTCGAAAGTCAGGTCGCCAAGATGGGTATCGAGCAATTTGGCAATCGCCTTGCCGCTGAGCACCGACCCCGGACGCCAGTTCAGCCCAAGATAGCGGACCACCGAACGGACCGAAGAGGCCGAATGGGCAAGCTCTTCAAGTATTTCCAGACGGCCCGAGGAAAAGGCGATGGCCGCAACGCCGCCGATCGATGTGCCGGTCAGCGCGTTTATTCCGACACCCGCCGCTTCCAGTTCGCGCAGCACGCCGATATGGGCCCAGCCCAGTCCGGCGCCGCCGCCAAGGGCCAGGGCGATCGTCATTGCGCCTCGGCCTCGCGGATAACGATGCGCGCCGCTTCCAGATCGTCCTCATCAACCATGAGCCGGACAGGAATCATGATGCCCACGCTCTCGGCAATGTTCATACCGGCGTCGAAACAGACGGCATCGATCCCGTCGGCCGCCAGTCGGCCGCGGATTATCGAAGCCTCCACACCGTTCGAAAACCGGCCAAGTTCAACCAGCGCCATGACTATGCATCCGCCCCGATATAGCGATCCGTCTGCCGGACCGGCAAACCGTCTATGCTGCGTGTTCGCCCCTGCCTTCGCTCCGTCCAGGCTTCGGGATCGGACTGGGCGTGATATTTGACGAGCGTTTCGCGGTCATCGACCAGTTCCATTATCGGCACGCCCCAGCCGCAGCTGGTTTGCACCGAATCGACGGCGATATCGAAAATCTGACGGGTGCCAGGCAGCAGCGTGAAATGCGCCGCAAGATCGTCCCAGCCCGCATCCTGCGGCAACACCGGAACGCCCCGGCCATAGATGCGAAAGATCAGCGCAGGATTCTCGAACGCGCAGAACATGAGGGTGATGCGCCCGTCGGCCGCGAGATGCGCATGCGTCTCGTTCCCCGACCCGGCAAGATCGAGATAGGCGACACGGCTGGGAGAGAGCACCCGAAAAGCGTCATACCCTTTGGGCGAGAGGTTGATCCGGCCCTCCGGCGCGGC
>JBPOET010000348.1:0-2705 GCA_051251675.1 Parasphingopyxis sp.
GTTCGGCGACGGTCAGGTCGTGGATATTGTCGACCTGGACGGTATCGACGATCAGGGTCGTTACATCATTTCGGGCTTCAACCCGGATTTCGAACAGCAGGTTTCGACCTCGGCATCGGCCTGGCGGATCCAGATCGGCGCCCGCTACACTTTCTAGGGTTCCGACATTCCGTTCTTGGAATTGAGGCCGGCGGCAAGCAATTGCCGCCGGCCTTTTTCTTGTGCTCTCGAGTAATGCCGCGGAAGCGCCGGTTCGCGCGGTGCCTATCGCGCTCCGTCTCCGATCAACGTAAACGGCGCCCAGAAGGCCGGATGCGCCCAACTCGTCTGCCCCGTATCGTTGCCGGGATCGTCGCGCACTTCCCGCATCGCCTGCTGAAAGGCGCTGGCGCGACTGAGTTCGCCGTCGGCCTGGCGCAACGCGATGGTCCGCACGGTTAGGCGCGCCGCGACCTCGTCATTGACGGGCCAATAGGATGCCAGAAGATTGCGTGCACCCGCATAAAAGAAAGCGCGGGCAAGCCCCGACAAGCCCTGCGAGCTACCTCCATCCCCTGTCGCCGTGTTGCAGGCCGAAAGAATAACCCAGTCTGCATCCAGCCTCAGCGCAGACACTTCGGATGCCGCGAGATATCCGTCGTCCAGCGCAGTCGCCGTATCCGGCGGCGTGAACACGAGACCCGGTTCGGCAAAGTCGCTGATCTCGCCCGCCATCAGGCCATGGGTCGCAAAGGCGAGAATAGCGGCACCGGACAGGTCCGCTTCCTTGACCGCAGCCTCGGTCGCCCGCTCCCCCAGCCATATCGAGTTTTCCGGCGCGTCCAGCGCATTGCGCATATTTTCTAGCTCGATCGCAGTACCCGGAAGCCGCGCCATGGAGCGCAGCGCCCGGACATTGGCCACCCCTCCGCCCGACCGCACAAGAATGGCAGAAGCATCCGGTGCCCTCGCCCCCCGGTTCAGACCCCGCGATTGCGCCTCCCCATCCAGAACCGGATCGCCGAAACCGGCAAATCCCGTCGTTCTACCACCGGACGGTTCGAAACGCCGCAACAGGTGAAGCGACTGGATCGACGGAATATGGGTCAGGGCGTGCGCGTCGGCGAACCAGCGTGTGGCGCGCAGGGCCTCCGGATCATTATCGTCCCCTTCCGGTTCCTGGGTAACCAGAATGGAGAAAGGCAGACCGGACAGCGCCCCGCCAGCCGCGATAAAAACATGATCCCTGCCTTCAAGGGCCTCCGCGACGGGGGCGATAACCGCATTGTAGAGTGCAAAAGCCGTGGACCGGTCGAAAGGAAAAGGCGATCCTGGCGTCTCGAGCGCCAGCCAGGCCGCTTCTTCTTCGGGCTGGACTTCCACATTCGCTCCGACCTCCCAGCGAAGACGCCGCACCGCCGCTTCTATCTGCCGTGCCGTCCAGTCCGACTGCGCCCAGCCGAAACTCTCCCGGCTGACCGCCATGATATGGGTACCGCGGCGGGTCGGCACGGTCAGGAGGATCGCCTCGTCCGGCCCCAGCATGGCCTGCGCCTCCTCTACGCTCAGGCTTTCAGGCCGGATCAGCGCGAAATAGTCCGGAAACTCCTCACGCAGGCGCGCGTCGATCTGCTCCATCTCGGCTTCGATCTCGGCGCGCTCGATCCGCGCCGCCGCCCGGTCCTGCTCTCCCACCGAGCGCGAATCGGACATGGAAAGGCCATAGCTTTCGTTATTCTCGGCCCAGCGATTGCTCAGCTCTTCGCGCTGCCGAACCAGAGCGCCGAGCCCTTCCCCTGCTTCATCGGCAAAGCGGCGGATCGCCATACGGATAATGGCCCGATTGGCGGTGCCGGCCATGGCATCCTGAAGCGCCTCGAATGCCTCTCCCGCCAGTTCGCGATCGGTCGCCTCACCCGCTGCCCAGACCGTATCGGCATACAGGGCAAAGGTGTCACCCTGATTGGCCTCCTCCCGTTCGAGCTGTGCCTCGCCGAAGCTGCTGGAAACTGTCTCGCTGCGACGGCGACGCAAACCGGTCAGCAATAGGCTGGCCGGTTCCAGTGCGCTGGCCGCATCGCCGAGCTCAAGGCGCAAAGCGGTGAGATCATATGCGGTCTGGATAGTACTGGGATGCGTTTCCCCCAGCAGCGCGCGCTCACCCGCCAATGTCCGCGAATATAGGGGTTCGGCGTCCGCATTGCGGCCCTGACGATGATACTGGACAGCAAGGTTGTTGACAGTGATCAGCGTATCGAAATGCTCCGGCCCTAGCACCCGTTCGCTGATTTCCAGGACCTGCAGGCGCAGGCGTTCGGACTCAGCGTAGCGGCGCTGGTTGTTATACAGGCTCGCCAGATTATCCATTGCCACCAGTGTCGCCGGATGGTCCGGCCCCAATGCGGCGATGCTACCTTCCATCGCACGGACATAAAGCGGTTCGGCCTCGTCGTAGCGCTGCTGGCTGTCATACATGGTCGCAAGATTGTTCACCGATGTCAGCGTTGTCTGATGATTGGCACCCAGGGTGCGCGTCGCCGCTTCCTGCACCCGCAGGAACAGGGGTTCGGCCTCTGCATAGCGCTGTTGCCGGTTATAAAGGATCGCCAGATTGTCAGCCGAAACGATCGTGTTCTGATTGTCCCAGCCAAGCGTTCGCTCGCTGATTTCCAGCACCCTGAGATAAAGCGGTTCCGCCTCGGCATAGCGCCCCTGCCGACTATAGC
>JBPOET010000349.1:0-2658 GCA_051251675.1 Parasphingopyxis sp.
CCAGAGGGATTCCCCGCCCGTCATGCTGGTTTCGCTTTCGATATGATCGTCCGGCAGTTCGCCGATAAAGCGGGAGGGAATGGAGCTGGTCCATTGCCCGTAAATCCGGCGGTTTGCCGCATGCACGATATGGCAGAGCCGCCGGGCGCGGGTTATCGCGACATAGGCAAGCCGGCGCTCTTCCTCGAGGCTCCTGTTCCCGCCTTCGTCGAGCGAACGCTGGGACGGGAACACACCTTCTTCCCAGCCCGCAAGGAAGACCGTGTCGAATTCGAGCCCCTTGGCGGCATGGATCGTCATGATCGTGACCTTGTCGGAGTCCCGGTCCGCATCATTGTCCATGACCAGGCTGACATGTTCGAGGAAAGAGCCGAGCGTATCGAATTCCTCCATCGCGCGGGTCAGTTCGGTAAGGTTCTCGAGGCGACCGGCCGCTTCCGCGGACCGATCATTCTGCCACATCGCCGTATAGCCGGATTCGTCCAGCACGAGCCGCGCGAGCTCCGGATGGGGCAACTCGTTCGCCATGTCCCGCCAGCGCGCAAAATTGCGCATCAGGTCGCCCAGCGGCTTTTTCGCGCGCGGCGTCAGTTCGTCGGTATCGAGAATACGGGCGGCGGCGAGGCTGACTGGAATGCCTTCCCGGCGGGCATAGCCGTGGATCGTCCCGACGGCCTTGTCTCCCAGTCCGCGTTTCGGTGTATTGACGATCCGTTCGAATGCCAGGTCGTCCGCGGGCTGCGTGATGACGCGAAGATAGGCCAGCGCATCGCGGATTTCGGCACGTTCGTAAAAACGGAAGCCGCCGATGATGCGATAGGGCACACCGATCTGGATGAACCGGTCTTCGAATTCGCGGGTCTGGAACTGGGCGCGGACCAGAATCGCGATATCGTCCAGCGTTCCACCCCGGGACTGGTGCGCCTCGATTTCTTCACCGACACGGCGGGCCTCTTCGGGGCCGTCCCACACGCCGATAATTTTGACTTTCTCGCCTTCATCCTCGTCGGTCCAAAGCGATTTTCCAAGCCGTCCCCCATTATGCGCGATCACGCCCGATGCGGCGGCAAGGATATGCGGTGTCGACCGGTAATTCTGTTCGAGCCGGACAACCTTGGCACCGGGGAAATCCTTTTCGAATTTCAGGATATTCGCGACTTCCGCGCCGCGCCAGCTGTAGATGGACTGGTCGTCATCGCCGACGACGCATATATTCTTGCGTTCCTGGGCGAGCAGGCGAAGCCAGAGATATTGGGAGCTGTTGGTGTCCTGATACTCGTCCACCAATATGTATTTGAACCGCTGCTGGTACATTTCGAGCACGTCGCGATGGGTTTTCAGAATCACCAGCATGTGCAGCAGAAGATCGCCGAAATCGCACGCGTTTAGGATCTTCAGCCGGTCCTGATAAGCCTGGTAAAGTTGCTGGCCCTTGCCATTGTCATAGGCTTCGCTCTCTTCCGCCGTCACGTCGGCCGGCATCCAGCCGCGGTTTTTCCAGCGATCGATGAGCCCGCCCAGCATCCGCGCAGGCCAGCGTTTTTCATCGATCTCGGCGGCCTGGATAAGCTGTTTCAGCAGGCGCAGCTGATCGTCGGTATCGAGAATCGTGTAATTGCTTTCCAGGCCCACCAGTTCGGCATGGCGGCGGAGCATTTTTGCACCGATTGCGTGGAAGGTTCCCAGCCATGGCATGCCTTCGACGTCCTGGCCGAGTGCTCGGGCAACGCGCTCCTTCATCTCGCGCGCGGCTTTATTGGTAAAGGTGACCGCGAGAATCTCCGACGGCCAGGCTTTTCGCGTCCAGATCAGATGGGCGAGCCGCGCCGTGAGGCAGGCGGTCTTGCCCGTTCCCGCGCCCGCCAGGACAAGCAACGGCCCTTCCGTGGTCAGCACGGCCTCACGCTGCGGGTCGTTGAGGGGGCGCAAATAGGGCGGTTCGGGTGGTGCTATGGCGGGGTCGGTCACCGGCGAACAGTTAGGGAACATCGAGTGGTGGCGCAAGCGTGTCTTGCCCATGCACGGACGCTGCATTCCGCCCGGCCCGGCCTTTTATGCCGCGTGCACCCCAAGCTTGAAAAAGTTGCGGGCCTTTTCGCGCCAGTAATTCTTGCCATAGCCCGGATAGTCCCTGAGGCTGGCCCATTCGATCCCCGCCGTTGCGGCCAGCATCCGCGCCAGTTGCTCATTGTCCATCGTAAGATTTTCGCGCTGTTTCATGTCCTGTCGTCCTTCGCGATCAGGCAAAAGGCCGAATCGCGACTTCGATCATGCCGGGGCTTGAGCCGCCCCGCTGTGACGCCGGGCACAGAATAGGACTAATGTGCCGGGCTTTTTCGCAGCAATGTGATCTGCGCCTTGCCGAAATGCCGGACGGCTTCGACCGTCAGGCCATCGCCTGCGACGGCGGCGTTGCGTTCGGTTTCGACGCTTATCCAGCTGGCTGGTCCGATCCAGCCCTGGCGGTCGAGATTCGCGATGATCCTGTCCGCCAGCCCCGAGCCGTAAGGCGGATCCATCGCAATCAGGTCATAGGACCGCGACGCTGCTCCCAGATTTTCCGCCGATCCGCGCCGGATGTCTGCAGCGGCGCCCAGGATGGCGATATTCTTCTCGAGGCATAGTATCGCCGCCCGATCCCGCTCGACAAAGGTGCAG
>JBPOET010000035.1:0-10321 GCA_051251675.1 Parasphingopyxis sp.
ACCTTGCCCTGAACGGCGGCTTCGGTGAGGACGCGCGTCGTTTCCTGGAAGGATGCGGCAGAGATGAAGCTGCGCGTCTGCAGCGACGCTGTGGTAATACCGAGAAGCACCGGCTTGCCGATGGCAGGCTTCTGCTTCTTGGTCAGCTTCTCGTTGATCTCGTTCATCTCTTCTTCGTCAAGCTGTTCGCCGGCGAGCAGCGTGGTATCGCCGCCGTCAGTGATTTCGACCTTCTGAAGCATCTGGCGAACGATTGTCTCGATATGCTTGTCGTTGATCTTCACGCCTTGCAGACGATAGACTTCCTGGATTTCGGAAACGAGATATTCGGCCAATGCCTTGACGCCCAGAACCTCGAGGATGTCATGCGGATCGGGCGAACCGGCGACGAGATCGTCACCCTTCTTCACGAAGTCGCCTTCCTGCACATCGATGATCTTGGTCTTGGGGATCAGATACTCGACCGGATCACCCTCTTCCGGGACAATCGCGATCTTGCGCTTCGCCTTATAGTCACGGACGAACTCGATGCGGCCGTCAATCTTGGCGATGACCGCATTGTCCTTCGGAATGCGGGCTTCGAACAGCTCGGCAACCCGTGGCAGACCGCCGGTGATATCACGCGTCTTGGCGGCTTCCCGCGGCAGACGGGCGACAATGTCACCGGCTTCCAGCGTTTGTCCGTCATTGACCGAGATAACTGCGCCCGGGATCAGGCGATACACGCCAGCCTCGCCACTGTCGTCGTCGAGCAACGTGATACGCGGCTTGAGATCGTCCTTCTTGGTCTTGGCCTGGTCTTCGGTGATAACGTTCTGGGTAATACCAGTTGCCTCGTCGGTTTCGTCCTTGACCGTGCGGTTGTCGATGATGTCCTGGAACTTCGCCGTACCGCCTTTTTCGGTGATGACCGGAGCATAGCTCGGATCCCATTCGGCAATCCGGTCGCCCTTGGCAACGGTTTCGCCGTCCTTCTGAAGCAGGCGTGCACCATAAGGAACGCGGAAAACACCGACTTCCCGGCCTTCAGCGTCGATGATCGCCAGTTCGCCGGAGCGGGAGAGCGCGAGCGTCCGCTTCTTGCTGTCGACGATCTGGTTAAGCTCACGATATTCGAGCTTGCCGTCAGCCGGAGATTCAAGGTTGGACTGTTCGTTGAGCTGAGCTGCGCCGCCGATGTGGAAAGTCCGCATCGTCAGCTGGGTACCAGGTTCACCGATCGACTGGGCGGCGATAACGCCAACCGCTTCACCGATGTTCACCGGCGTGCCGCGGGCAAGATCGCGACCGTAACATTTGCCACAGACGCCAACCTTGGATTCGCACATTAGTGGCGAACGGATCTGCACCGACTGGACACCAGACTCTTCGACAGCGAGTGCCATCGGTTCGTCCATCATCTCGCCAGCTTTGACAATGACCTCGTCGGTCTTGCCGTCGATAATGTCTTCGGCCGCCGTGCGGCCAAGGATACGCTCGGACAGCGTGGCAATGGTCGAACCGCCCTGAATGATGGCTTTCATCTCCAGAGAACCGGTCGTTTTGCAGTCTAGCTCGACGATCGTACAATCCTGCGACACGTCTACAAGACGACGGGTCAGATAACCCGAGTTTGCCGTCTTGAGAGCGGTATCGGCAAGGCCTTTACGGGCGCCGTGAGTCGAGTTGAAATATTCGAGAACCGTCAGGCCTTCCTTGAAGTTCGAAAGGATGGGGGTCTCGATGATTTCGCCCGACGGCTTGGCCATAAGGCCGCGCATTCCTGCGAGCTGCTTCATCTGGGCGGGGCTGCCACGAGCGCCCGAATGGGACATCATGTAGATCGAGTTGATCTCTTTCTCTCGACCGTCATCGTCCTTCGGCGTCGCGCGGATTTCGTCCATCATGGCGTTCGCCACCTGGTCCGAACAACGGCTCCAGGCGTCGATGACCTTATTGTATTTTTCCTGCTGGGTGATCAGGCCGTCCTGATACTGCTGCTCGTAATCGGCCACCAGCGCGCGGGTTTCCTCGACCAGAGGCTCTTTCGCATCCGGAATGATCATATCGTCCTTGCCGAACGAAATGCCGGCCTTGAACGCGTGCTTGAAGCCCAGCGCCATGATGCCGTCGGCGAAAAGGACCGTGTCCTTCTGCCCGGTGTGACGATAGACCTGATCGATAACGTCCGCGATTTCCTTCTTGGTCAGAAGGCGGTTGATCGTCTCGTAAGGCACTTTGTGAGACTGAGGCAGTTTTTCGCTGATCAGCATCCGGCCCGGCGTCGTTTCCACGCGCGCCATATAGGTTTTGCCATTCTCGTCCGTCTGCGGCACGCGGCTCGTGATCTTCGAGTGGAGCGTTACCGCGCCGACTTCGAGCGCCTGGTGCACTTCGGTGATATCGGCGAGAATCGACCCTTCGCCCGGCTCGCCTTCGCGGTCCATGGAGAGATAGTAGATGCCGAGCACCATATCCTGCGAAGGCACGATGATGGGTTTGCCATTGGCGGGCGAGAGGATGTTGTTCGTCGACATCATCAGGACGCGCGCTTCCAGCTGCGCCTCGAGGCTCAGCGGCACGTGCACGGCCATTTGGTCGCCGTCGAAATCGGCGTTGAAGGCTGCACAGACCAGCGGGTGAAGCTGGATGGCCTTGCCCTCGATCAGGACCGGCTCGAACGCCTGGATGCCGAGGCGGTGAAGCGTCGGCGCGCGGTTCAGCATCACGGGGTGTTCGCGGATGACCTCGTCGAGGATATCCCAGACTTCCTTGCGCTCCTTCTCGACCCATTTCTTGGCCTGTTTGAGCGTCATGGAGAGGCCTTTGGCGTCGAGACGGGCATAGATGAACGGCTTGAACAGCTCGAGCGCCATTTTCTTCGGCAAACCGCACTGATGCAATTTCAGCTCAGGCCCGGTGACGATGACCGACCGGCCCGAATAATCGACGCGCTTGCCGAGCAGGTTCTGACGGAAACGGCCCTGCTTGCCCTTGAGCATGTCGGAGAGCGATTTCAGCGGACGCTTGTTGGCGCCGGTGATCGTGCGACCGCGGCGGCCGTTATCGAACAGCGCATCGACCGATTCCTGCAGCATGCGCTTTTCATTGCGGACGATTATGTCCGGCGCGCGCAGCTCCATGAGGCGCTTGAGACGATTGTTCCGGTTGATGACGCGGCGATAGAGATCGTTGAGATCGGACGTCGCGAAACGGCCGCCGTCCAGCGGAACCAGCGGGCGCAGCTCGGGCGGAATGACCGGCACGATATCGAGGATCATCCATTCCGGACGGTTGCCACTGTCGATGAAGCTCTCGACGACCTTGAGCCGCTTGATGATCTTTTTCGGTTTCAGCGTCGATTTCGTCGTCGCCAGATCTTCGAGCAGGTCTTCCCGTTCCCGCTCAAGGTCGAGATCGATCAGCATCTGCTTAACCGCTTCTGCACCGATACCGGCGGAGAAGGCGTCTTCGCCATATTCGTCCTGCGCTTCGAGAATTTCGTCCTCGGTCAGCAGCTGGAATTTCTCGAGCGGCGTTAGGCCCGGTTCGATGACGACATATTGCTCGAAATACAAAATCCGCTCGAGCTGCTTCAGCTGCATGTCCAGCAGAAGCCCGATGCGCGAGGGCAGGGACTTCAGGAACCAGATATGGGCAACCGGTGCGGCGAGGTCGATATGGCCCATCCGCTCACGCCGGACCTTCGACACGGTGACTTCCACACCGCATTTTTCGCAGACAATACCTTTGTACTTCATGCGCTTATATTTGCCGCACAGGCATTCGTAATCCTTGATCGGGCCAAAGATACGGGCGCAGAACAGGCCGTCGCGTTCCGGCTTGAACGTGCGGTAGTTGATGGTTTCCGGTTTCTTGATCTCACCGAAAGACCAGCTGCGAATCTTCTCGGGCGATGCGAGACCGATCTGGATCTGGTCAAACGTCTCCGGCTTGGCGACGGGGTTCTGGAAGTTGGTCAGTTCGTTCATGTCTGATCCTTGTCTGCCCCCGCCCGATCACGGGCAGGGGACTGAATATTCGTAGTTATTCGGCGGCTATGGAAAGGTCGTCACCGTCTTCTCCGTCTTCGGAGATAGACTTGAGATCGACGCTGAGGCCCAGCGAGCGCATTTCCTTCACAAGCACGTTGAAGCTTTCGGGGATGCCCGCCTCGAACGTGTCGTCGCCCTTGACGATCGCCTCGTAAACCTTGGTCCGGCCGACGACATCGTCTGACTTGACCGTGAGCATTTCCTGCAACGTGTATGCCGCGCCATAGGCCTGAAGCGCCCAGACCTCCATTTCGCCGAAGCGCTGGCCGCCGAACTGCGCCTTGCCGCCCAGCGGCTGCTGGGTAACGAGGCTGTAGGGACCGATCGAACGGGCGTGGATCTTGTCGTCGACCAGATGGTGCAGCTTGAGCATATAGATATAACCCACCGTTACCTTGCGATCGAAACACTCGCCGGTGCGTCCGTCATACAGATCGACCTGGCCGCTGGCGTCGAGCCCGGCAAGTTCGAGCATGTCAGTGACATCGGCTTCGCGTGCGCCGTCAAACACCGGCGTGCCCATCGGAACGCCACTGGTAAGCCGACCAGCCATTTCGATGACCTTGTCATCTTCCAGGGCTTTGATGCTCTCATAATAGGGCTCGCCATAGGCGGTTTTCATCGCGTCGCGAACCGCGGCTGGCGGTTTGCCTGCACTGGCATCGGGGTTGGCATGGCGCCAATCCTCAAGAGCTTCCTTGATTTGCCCGCCAAGGCCGCGAGCGGCCATGCCGAGATGGGTTTCGAAGATCTGCCCGACATTCATGCGCGAAGGCACACCAAGCGGGTTCAGCACGATATCGACCGGCGTGCCATCTTCCAGGAACGGCATGTCTTCGTGCGGCAGGATCCGGGAAATAACGCCCTTGTTGCCGTGGCGGCCGGCCATCTTGTCGCCCGGCTGCAGCTTGCGCTTCACCGCGACGAAGACCTTGACCATCTTGAGAACGCCTGGCGGCAGTTCGTCGCCCCGTTCCAGCTTCTCACGGCGATCCTGGAACTTGGCTTCGATTTTCTCGGCCGCTTCGTCATATTGCTGTTTGACGAGTTCGAGTTCACCCTGGCGCTTGTCGGTCTTGACCGCAAATTCCCACCATGAGTGCTTCTCGACTTCGTCGAGCATCGCGGCGGTGAGCTTGGAGCCCTTGGTCACGCCCTTGGGCGCGGCCGTTACCGTCTGCCCGACGAGCATTTCCTTTAGCCGACCATAGGTGGCGCGGTTGAGAATGGCGCGTTCGTCATCGGCATCCTTGCGGAGGCGTTCGATTTCCTCGCGTTCGATGGCCATGGCGCGTTCGTCTTTGTCGATGCCGTGGCGGTTGAACACCCGCACTTCGACAACGGTGCCGGCCACGCCCGGGGGCAGGCGGAGCGAGGTGTCGCGAACGTCCGAAGCTTTCTCACCGAAGATGGCGCGCAGAAGCTTCTCTTCCGGCGTCATCGGGCTTTCGCCCTTGGGCGTGATCTTGCCGGCAAGAATATCGCCTGGATGCACTTCCGCGCCGATATAGACGATACCCGCTTCGTCGAGGTTGCGCAGGGCTTCCTCGCCGACGTTCGGAATGTCTCGCGTGATGTCTTCGGGGCCGAGCTTGGTGTCGCGGGCCATGACTTCGAACTCCTCGATATGGATCGAGGTGAATTCGTCGTCTTTCACGATGCGTTCGGAAATGAGGATCGAATCCTCATAATTGTAGCCGTTCCACGGCATGAACGCGACGAGCGTGTTCTTGCCGAGCGCCAGCTCGCCATATTCCGTGGAAGGACCGTCGGCCAGAACATCGCCGGCCTCGATCATCTCACCGACTTTCACCAGCGGGCGCTGGTTGATGCAGGTGTTCTGGTTCGAGCGCTGGAACTTCATCAGCGTGTAGATATCCACGCCGCTTTCATTCGCGTTCACCGCGCCCGATGCGCGGATCACGATACGCGTGGCATCGACCTGGTCGACCACGCCGCCGCGGCGGGCGACGACGGCGGCGCCGGAGTCCCGGGCCACGGTCGCTTCCATGCCGGTGCCGACAAGCGGCGCCTCGGCTTTTACCAGCGGCACGGCCTGGCGTTGCATGTTCGAGCCCATGAGCGCGCGGTTGGCGTCATCGTTCTCGAGGAACGGGATCAGCGAGGCCGCAACCGAAACCAGCTGTTTCGGTGAAACGTCCATCAGGGTGATCTGTTCGCGCTGGGCCATAAGGAACTCGCCGGCCTGACGCGAGGAAACGATTTCCTCGACAAAGGAGCCGTCGGCGTTGAGCTCGGCATTGGCCTGGGCGACCGTATGCTTCTGCTCTTCCATGGCGGACAGATAGACGACCTCGTCGGTCACCTTGCCGTCGACAACCTTGCGATACGGCGTTTCGATAAAACCGTACTTGTTGACGCGGCTGAACGAGGCGAGCGAATTGATCAAGCCGATATTCGGGCCTTCGGGTGTCTCGATCGGACAGATGCGGCCATAATGGGTCGGGTGAACGTCGCGGACTTCGAAGCCGGCGCGTTCACGCGTCAGACCGCCCGGCCCAAGCGCCGAAACACGGCGCTTGTGCGTGACTTCGGACAGCGGGTTGGTCTGGTCCATGAACTGGGAGAGCTGGGACGATCCGAAGAATTCGCGAACGGCGGCGACAGCCGGCTTGGCGTTGATGAGATCGTTCGGCATCACGGTGGATACATCGACGCTGCTCATGCGCTCCTTTACCGCGCGCTCCATGCGCAGAAGGCCGACACGGTACTGGTTTTCCAGCAGTTCGCCGACCGAACGGACGCGGCGGTTGGCGAGGTTGTCGACATCGTCGACTTCGCCTTTGCCGTCCTTAAGGTCGACGATTTCCTGGACCACCGCGAGGATATCTTCCTTGCGCAGCGTCGTCAGATCTTCGGGCGCATCGAGATCCAGTCGCATGTTGAGCTTCCAGCGGCCAACGCCGGAAAGGTCATAGCGTTCGGGATCGAAGAACAGGCCTTCGAACAGCGCGTCGGCGGTTTCGCGTGTCGGCGGTTCGCCGGGGCGCATGACGCGGTAAATATCGGCCAGGGCCTGATCGGTATCTTCTGCCTTGTCGGCTTTCAGTGTGTTGCGAATCCAGGGGCCGGTATTGGTGTGATCGATATCGAGCAACACCAGTTCGTTGACTTTGGCATTGTCGAGTTTCTCAAGATTTTCTTCGGACACCTCGTCACCGGCTTCGATATATATCTCGCCGGTTTTCTCGTTGATCAGGTCGAATGCGCTGTAGCGGCCGAAAATTTCCTCGGTGGGAATGAGAAGATTCTTGAGACCGTCTTTCTCGGCCTTGCTGGCGGCGCGCGGGGTTACTTTCGATCCTGCCGGGAAGACAACTTCACCCGATTTGGCATCGACCATGTCGAAGGTCGGCTTCATGCCCCGCCATGCATCGGCCACGAACGGGATTTCCCAGCCATTCTTGGCGCGCTTGTAGACGACGGTCTCGTAGAATTGTGCGAGAATTTCTTCGCTGGTCAGGCCGAGTGCATGAAGCAGGGCCGTGACCGGCAGTTTGCGTTTGCGGTCGATACGGACATTGACGATATCCTTCGCATCGAACTCGAAATCGAGCCAGGAACCGCGATATGGAATGACGCGGGCTGCAAAGAGGAATTTGCCCGAGGCGTGGGTCTTTCCGCGATCATGGTCGAACAGAACACCCGGCGAACGGTGCATCTGCGAGACAATGACGCGCTCCGTGCCGTTGATGAGGAAGGTGCCGTTGTCGGTCATCAACGGCATGTCGCCCATATAGACGTCCTGTTCCTTGATATCGAGAACGGAGCGGGTTTCCGTATCGGGATCGACCTCGAAAACGATCAGGCGGAGCGTGACCCGCATGGGGGCGGCGTAGGTGATCCCGCGCTGACGGCATTCCTCGGTGTCGTATTTGGGCGGTTCGAGTTCGTAGTGCACGAAATCGAGTTCGGCGGTGCCTGCGAAATCCCGGATCGGGAAGACCGAGCGGAGCGTTTTTTCAAGACCCGAGACATAGTCGATTTCGGGATCGGAACGCAGGAACTGCTCGTAGCTGTCCCTCTGAACCTCGATGAGGTTCGGCATTTTTATCACTTCGTGGATATCGCCGAAAATCTTGCGGATACGCTTGGTGCGGCTCTGGTCTGCCGCTTTCGCCTTGGTCGCCATGGAGTATATGCCTCGGTTTCTTCTCAAATTTCATAACGCAAAAACGACAAAAAGCCGCAAGACTCCCATGTTCGAGGTTCCTGGCCTCGAAATCGCGGAGTCCGCAGCTTTCAGCGTCTATGAAACCGAAACCGATCTATTCTTGTGACGCGGCGCGCAAATTCGCGTCATTTCTCGAACGGTAGCGGTGATGCCCGGTGATATAGGATTGGGGAGGGTAAGTGTCAATTCACCCGCACCGGATGACAGTCCGGACCATATTGCGCGAAAAGCGCCTGTTGAGTTCGGAAATCGGGGCGGATAGTATCGATTTCGTCATCCAGAGGAGGCAAACATGAACAAGGCACCGACGCATTCCGCTTTTTTGCGCAATCATTGTCCGGTGTCCTATGTCTGCATTTCTTACTCTCGATTCCCTATCGCTTGAAACGCCCGACCGGCGCCCGCTGATCTCTAATCTGTCATTGGCCGTCGGCGCCGAACGGATCGGTCTTGTCGGGCGCAACGGTTCGGGCAAATCGACCTTGCTTCGCGCGTTGGCCGGTGAAATCGCTCCCGGTAGCGGCAAAATCGTCCGCAGTGGCAAGGTCGCGATGCTCCGCCAGATTCCTGCCGCTGTGTCCGCAACGATATCCGCGGCCCTTGGCGTGGAATCGCCGTTGGCGCGGTTGCGGCGGATTGAGGTCGGCAAGCTCCGAGAGGGCGATCTCGACAAAGCCGATTGGGGCCTTGAGGCGCGTATTGAAACAGCGCTGGCCGAGGCCGGCCTGCCGGCCCTGGCCTTGGACCGCCAACTGGGGAGCCTCAGCGGCGGGGAGCAGACGCGGCTGGCGTTGGCTGCAGTGCTTTTGCAAGAGCCCGATCTGATACTGCTCGACGAACCCACCAACAATCTCGATGGGGCGGGGCGCGCGGAGATCGGTCGGCTGATCGCGCGCTGGCGCGGCGGTGCGATCGTCGCAAGCCACGATCGTGCGCTTCTCGAAGATATGGATCGCATCGTCCATGTGTCGCCGACATGCGTGACGATTGTCGGTGGAGGCTGGTCCGCCTTTGTCGCCGAACGCGATGCCGAGCGCGAGCGGGTCGCGGCTGAACTGGAATCCGCCGAGCAGACAGTCCGGCAGGCGGGGCGCTCGGCCCAGCGGGCTCGTGAGAAGCAGGCGCGGCGTGACGGTATGGGCCGGGCTCGACGAGCGAAGCGGGCCGATCCGAAAGTCTATCTCGATGCGCAGCAGCAACGGGCCGAGCGAACCGCCGGGCGCGGCGCCTGTCTATCGGATCGCAAGGTCGGGGATGCCGAGGACAGGCTCGAACAGGCGCGATCCCGGATTGCCGTTCACGCGCCGATTCGCATCGAGCTGCCGTCTACGGGGCTGCCCTCCAATCGCGAGACGCTGGGGTTTGACGCGGTGACCCATGGTAGATTGAGCAAGCCGGACTCTTCACCGCTCTCCTTTGCGATCCGCGGACCGGAACGGGTTGCGATAACGGGCCCGAACGGTTCGGGAAAATCCACCCTGCTTCGGATTGCGACAGGCGAGATAACGCCGGATAGCGGCGCAGTGAGGCGGGCAAGCGGGCAACTGGCGATGCTGGACCAAGGGCTGACGCTGCTGGACGAAAAGGAGAGTCTGCTATCCAACATGCAACGGCTCAGCCCGGCTCTATCTCGACAAGAAGCGCGCGCGGCGCTGGCCCGATTCGCTTTCCGCAACATTTGGGCGGATCGACAGGCCGGTTCGCTAAGCGGCGGCGAGAGGATCCGGCTGGCGCTTGCCTGCGTAATGACGCGCCCGGAGCCACCGCAACTCCTGCTCCTCGATGAGCCAACGAACCACCTCGACATTGAATCGACCGAACTGTTGGAGCACGCGCTCGTACATTATGACGGCGCCATTTTATGCGTCAGCCATGATGAGACGTTCCTGCGCGGTATCGGTATCGAACGGCGTATTGCTCTCGGTTGAAACGAAAAGGGGCGGCGCATCGCTGCACCGCCCCTTCGCGAAATAGTCGGAAAACCGATTTACTTGAGTTCGACGGTTCCGCCGGCCTCTTCGATCTTGCCTTTGATTTCTTCGGCTTCTGCTTTCGAAGCGCCTTCTTTGAGAGGCTTCGGTGCGCCTTCAAC
>JBPOET010000350.1:0-2649 GCA_051251675.1 Parasphingopyxis sp.
CCAGTATCTCGATATGGCGGCGCAAATCGGCCTCGGTGGGCGGGGTTTGTGCGAAAGACGCCGATATCGAAAAAAGGACCGCGAGCACGGCAAGTACGCGAACTATCATAATTGGTGCATCGCATTTGGGTTTGTGTTGGGCAAGCCGCGAACGGGTCGTGTTCGACGAACTGCCGGATGGATCTGTCAAAGGCATTTCGGATTTCTCATTAAACCTTGGCAGTCCGCGCGTTTACGCTCAATATGCCCGCGAGAGACAGATATTTGGAGGGAGCGGTTTGATGGAAGGTTTTTTCGGAGTCGTCATGTTTCTGGCGCTGCTGGCGATCATTTTCGTTGTGATGGGTATCAAGATCGTTCGTCAGGGATACAACTACACCATCGAATATTTCGGTCGCTATACCACAACGGCTCAGCCAGGCTTCAATTTCTTCATGCCCTTTTTCTACCGTGTCGGCCGCAAGGTTAACATGATGGAGCAGGTGCTCGATATTCCGGGTCAGGAAATCATCACCAAGGACAATGCGATGATTTCGACCGATGGCGTTGTCTTTTTCCAGGTCCTGGATGCGTCCAAAGCTGCTTACGAAGTTTCCGATCTCTACAATGCCATCCTCAACCTCGTGACGACCAATCTGCGCACGGTGATGGGATCGATGGACCTCGACGAGACATTGTCGAAGCGCGATGAGATCAATGCCCGGCTGCTGATGGTCGTGGACGGCGCCACGACGCCATGGGGCGTGAAAATCACGCGCGTCGAGGTGAAGGATATCCGGCCACCCATCGACATTGTCGATGCCATGGCGCGACAAATGAAGGCGGAGCGCGAAAAACGCGCGACGATCCTTGAGGCGGAAGGCGCGCGCGCTTCGGAAATCCTGCGATCCGAAGGCGAAAAACAGGCCAATATCCTCGAGGCGGAAGGTCGCCGCGAAGCCGCGTTCCGCGACGCGGAAGCGCGTGAACGGGAGGCCGAAGCCGAAGCCAAGGCAACGCAGATGGTCTCGGATGCCATCGCCGGAGGCAATTCGCAGGCCATCAACTATTTCATCGCGCAGGACTATGTGAAGACTGTCGCCGCCTTTGCGGAATCGCCCAACGCCAAGACGATCCTGTTCCCGGTCGAGGCAACCCAGCTGATCGGCACATTGGGCGGCATCGCGGAACTCACAAAGGATGCCTTTGGCGAAGGCAAGTCCGGCACGACGGTCGTGCCGGGCAGACCCCCGCGCAGCGGTCAATAGGATCAGGAGGTCTGGCGATGGAGATAGGCGGTATGGAAATTAGCAGCGAAATGCTGTGGATTACCCTGGGGATCATCCTGTTGATAACAGAAATGATCGCACCGGGGGCCTATCTCATGTTCCTCGGTGCGGCGGCTGTATTTACCGGATTGCTGGGGTTCGCCCTGCCCCTCTCCCTGCCGCTCCAACTGCTCATCTTCGCGCTGAGCTCCATCGCGTCTGTCTACATCGCGAAACGCTGGTTCGACGTCTATCCGATCCTGTCCAGCGCCCCCCTTCTCAACGCCCGAATCGCCCAGATGATCGGGCAGACAGTCGAGGTTGTCGTGCCTATCGAAAACGGTGTGGGCCGCGTAAAAGTCGGCGACAGCGTCTGGGCCGCCTCAGGGCCCGATGCCGAGGTCGGTACGCGCGTGAGGATCGTCAGCGCGGAAGGAAACCAGCTTGCGGTCGTGCCGCTCGAGGCGCTGCCGGGCAAATCGGATTCAGCGCCTAGCTCCGGTTGAACAGGCCTTTGGCCATATCGGCGATATCGTCGAGCGGATTGCCGTCGCCATCCCGATCGATCATGCTGGCAAAGTTCGAGAGCGAGCCCTCGCCGCCGATCTGGCTCACGATCTGGCTCAGCACACCCGTATCGAGACCCGTGCGTTCCGCCGCGAGTTCAACCGTGTCGCCCTCTTCCTGATGCGTGATGCCCAGTGCGGCAATTGCGCGTTCCGCCATGGCCGGGTCGATACCGACCCGTTCGGCGAGATTGGCGACATCGTCGGGCGCGCCGCCAAGACCCTGCAGGATCGAATTGATATTCATCACTATTCTCCCTCTTCGGTTGACGGGATCAGGCTGGCGTAGGCGCCGCCTCGATCACGCCCTGATCGACATGCTGTTCGAATTCGGTGAAATTCTCGATAAACAGGCCGACCAGTTTGGCCGCCATCTCGTCATAGGCTTCCGGATCGGCCCAGGTGCTGCGTGGATCGAGTATGGCGTCGTCTACTCCATCGACCGAGACAGGTACTTCGAAGCCGAAATTCGGATCGGTGCGGAATTCTGCATTGTTCAGGCTGCCGTCGAGCGCTGCATTGAGCAGCGCGCGCGTTGCCTTGATCGGCATGCGGTTGCCTTCGCCATATTTACCGCCGGTCCAGCCAGTGTTGACGAGCCAGCATTTGACGCCGCCCTTGGCGATCCGCGATTTCAGCAAGTTGCCGTAAACGCTGGGATGGCGCGGCATGAAGGGCGCGCCAAAACAGGTGGAAAAGGTTGCCTGCGGTTCGGTCACGCCAATTTCCGTACCTGCGACTTTGGCGGTGTAGCCCGAGAGGAAGTGATACATGGCCTGGTCCGGTGTCAGCCGCGATATTGGCGGCAGCACGCCAAAGGCATCGGCGGTCAGCAT
>JBPOET010000351.1:0-2645 GCA_051251675.1 Parasphingopyxis sp.
CGTTGGCCAATGCTTCCCGGGCTTGCCGGTTTCGCTGGACCAGTTCGTTCATTCTCGCATTCAAGTCTTCGCGGCTAAGATATCGGCCATCGCGGATAACGGCGCTGATTCGGCGGGTATTCGAAATATCCACGAGCGGGTTGGCATCCAGCATCACAAGATCGGCCCTCATTCCAACTGCTACGGTGCCGCGATCATCGGCGACACCAAGCCACTCGGCGGGCAAACGTGTAGAACCCTCCAGGATCGAATAGCTGCCGAGCCCTGCTTCCGCCAACGCCTCGAACTCGTCGTGCAGGGAAAGGCCGGGGGCAACGCCGGGAGCGCCTGCATCTGTACCGGTCAATATGGGAATACCGGCATCTGCAAAAGCGCGCACAAGCGGCCGGTTGAATTGCACGATTTGCCGAGCATAACTCGCAAAGTTTTCACCGGCTCGGGCTGCGTAAGGGTTGTGATCGACCGAAAATGCGTAAAACGCAGGGGAAAGTATGTGTAGCTCGTCGCGGCTTTGCAACGTTTCCGGGTTGCGCGCAATTTCCAGTATCCGCTCATTCACCGTTAGTGTTGCAATTAGCCAGGTGTCGTTCCGGCGCGCCATTTCGACATAGGCGGGGATTGCTGTCTCGTCTGGCGTCGCGGTTTGCTGGGCTAACTCTTCGGCATGCACAACCAGATCAAAACCCGGTTGGAAAAATGAACCTGCAATATCTTGGCCGCGCTGTGGAATATGGCCAATAACGCGCATATTTTGTGCGCGCGCCTCCTCTACGATTGCAGTGAATGTCGGCAAGTCGACATGACTATAGACTTTGACAAACCGGTAGCTCTCCGCCGCGGCATCCCGCACTGCCTGCCTTCCATCCTCTGGGGTCAGCGCAATACGTGTCATGCCAAGGGGCCAGATGGGGTCTGCGCCATCGATCATGGCGGCCATCGCGATATGGGGACCAAGGACTCGGCCACTCTCAATTTCTATCCGCTGTCCGACAGTCTCAGACATTGCCGCAAGGTCGAATATCTGCAGCACGCCGTTGGCAATGAAGGGTAGGAAAAAATCTTCGATGGCGGACGCACCGTCGGCGGGCGTCGAGCGGTTGAGCAAAAGCCGCAACAACCGATCATTTCCGATATGGACGTGCATATCGGAAAGTCCCGGGATCAGCCATTTCCCGCTCCCGTCGATCCGAGTCGCTTCGGGGATGTCTGCAAGATCGTCTGTCGGCACAATCGCGACGATACGTCCATCCTCTATCACGACGGCTCGGTCGGGCAGGGACGCGCCATTTTCCGTCATGGGAATCACTGTTACGTGCTCGATGACAAGTAAATTGCTCGGAGAGGCCGTATCATACGCAGAGGCCGCAGCCGGTAACAATGTGAAGAAAAGGCTCATTGCAAACAGCATCAGGTGACGGATCATCTTGCAACTCCGGTAGCGCTGAGCATCGGTAGCTCTAGGTATGTGTGTTATACAAGTATAACACGCCGGGTAGAGGTTCAAGCCTGGCGGGGCTTTCCCGTTGCGCAACGGCACCGCCGCGCTATACCCCGCGCCATGCGCACTGCTCACATCACACGCAAGACCGGCGAGACCGATATCGCCGTCGAGATCAATCTCGACGGGACCGGCGCCTATGACATCTCCTCCGGGATCGGCTTTCTCGACCATATGATCGAACAGCTCTCCCGCCATTCGCTGATCGACGTGTCGCTCACGGTCGAAGGCGACCTCCATGTCGACCAGCATCACACGACCGAGGACAGCGCGATCGCGCTGGGCGAGGCGGTGGCCAAGGCGCTCGGCGACAAGGCCGGCATCCGCCGCTACGGTTCGGCCTATTCGCCGATGGACGAAACGCTGAGCCGCGTCGCACTCGATATTTCGGGTCGGCCCTATCTGGTCTGGAATTCCGGCTTCAGCCAGGAACGGCTCGGCGAGATGGACACCGAACTGATCCAGCACTGGTTTCACAGCTTTGCGGGCTCTGCCGGCATAACGCTCCATATCGAAACCCTTTACGGCGAGAATAACCACCATATTTGCGAGAGCGTTTTCAAGGGACTGGCCCGCGCGCTGCGCGATGCGGTGGAGATCGATCCGCGCAAACAGGGGGCGATCCCCTCGACCAAGGGAACGCTTTAACGCGTACACGCAACCCCCGTTCGGGCTGAGACGGATATAATGACGGAACGCATCGCTTTGATCGACTATGGCGCGGGGAACCTCCGTTCGGTGCACAATGCATTGAACGCGGCCGGCGCCGAGCATGTCGATGTGACAGCAGATGCCGATGCCGTGGCCACCGCAGACCGGATCGTCCTTCCCGGCGTCGGGGCATTCGGGGCCTGTATGAACGCGCTCGGCGCACTGCCCGGCATGGTCGATGCGCTGCACACAGCTACCATCGACAAGAAGCGCCCCTTTCTGGGCATTTGCGTCGGCATGCAGCTGATGGTCGAGCGCGGCGAGGAACATGGCGTGCATGACGGGCTGGGCTGGATAGCGGGCACGGTGAAGCCCATGACGAGCGACGATCCCCGGCTCAAAATCCCGCATATGGGCTGGAACGATGTGACGCCGCACGGCGCGCCGCCGCTGATCGAGCGAGGCGAGGCCTATTTCCTCCATGGCTATCATGTCG
>JBPOET010000352.1:0-2629 GCA_051251675.1 Parasphingopyxis sp.
ACTATGCGGATCGATCTTCCCGAGCCGATCCCTGTCTATGTCGGCTATTTCACGGCCGAACCCGATGGCGACGGGGATATCCGCTATTTCCCGGATGTCTATAACCGGGATCGGCAGTCGGTTGCGATGAACGCCGCCGGCGCAGACCCGGAGGGCGCCGACCCGCGTTGTCGCCTGTCATAGGGAAAGCGCTGACCCGAGCGGCCTAGCTGGCTGGCCAGAGCGCCCTGATCCCCGGCGGCAGGCTGGATTTGATGTCGTCGATTTCCCCTGCCGAAACATGTTTCGCGATCACGGCGAGGGCGGCGCGCACCGCCGCTTCCGGATCCGCATTGGGATCGGTGTCGAAAGCCGCTTCGACGGATGCGACAAAGTCGGCGGCGTGCTTCTGATCCGTGCATGGCTGGGAGGGCTGCCAGCCCTCGTAGAAGATGCCGCGAACAAGGATCGGGAGCTGCGCTGCAAATTGCACATTCTCGTCAAGCTGTATGCGGTCGCGCAGCACATGAAGGGTCGATCGGAGCAGGCGGTAGGCGCGTTGCTTGTCGTCCCAGTCGAGCTGTTCCATCACCTCGTCGAGCCAGATATTGGCGTCCTGAACGGACTTGTCGAAAATCCTTAACCCGAGTGCGGCCATGTCGAAACTCCCTTGTCAGCCGACCTGTGCAGCCGGCGCGGTCCCTCTCACAGTTGCCGGGCAGCCGGTGCCATGCGCGGGCCTCGCGCCGACTTCGTCCGGTTCGCCCAGCGCATCTTCCTCGATAAAGATCGTTTTCCACTGGCCGCTCTCGCCGGGGAAATTGTCGAATATGGCGGCGACCAGAAAGGGCATGATTTCGCTCAGGCGATTGCTGAGGCCGATGCTGGTGGCGCGCCCTTCGAACAAGGGTTCGGACTGGGGTTGGCCGGCCGGCCTTATGTCCATGCGAAGTTCGCGGACATATTGGGCGATCGTGGACACCGCCGGCGGCTCCCAGCAGCGATAGCCATACCATTGCGGGTTGAAGGGTTCTCCGCTGCGATAATAGTAGCGATAGGAGCATCGCGGCCAGGAAGACATGACGCGGGGCGCGCCTTCGCTGACGCTGTATTCGATTTCGGCGATCAGCGTCGCTTCGGCCGGGTCGGCCACTGGCGTATAGCCCGCATTGCTCAGCCGTTCCGCAAACAAGGCCCGGTAATTCTGGAATTCGAGGCTGGTCTGCAGGTCGCGGTCCGCAGCCATAATCGCGACCGTTTCCCCGGTCGGCGCGGGCAGCCGGTGCAGGCGGTATACATCGCACGATATGCCCGGCGTGCATCCGCTTGTTACGATCGCGATCAACAGGACGAGCAGGGCCGTGCGCAGGGATGGGATGAAGGTGTCTGCCATGGCCTTGTCATGCCAGCCCGCGCGGCAGGAGAAATTGCGTTCGATCAAGTTAGCGGGCGTCGGGGACTGGCATAGTGCAGGCCATGATGTGGGGTCGGTGTTTGGCCCGGGTTGATTCAGGAAGGCAGTGGCAATGGGGATGATGAAGGCGGCGATATTCGTTGAGCCGAACCGGATCGAAATCGCCGACAAGCCGATTCCCGATATCGGGCCGACCGACGCGCTGCTCAGGATAACAACGACGACAATTTGCGGGACGGATATCCATATCCTCAAGGGTGAATATCCGGTCGAGCCAGGGCTCACCATCGGGCATGAGCCGGTTGGCATCATTGTCGCCCTGGGGTCAGCAATTACGGGTTTTCACGAAGGCGAGCGGGTGATTGCCGGGGCGATCACGCCCTGCGGCCAGTGTTTTTCCTGTCTTGACGGGCATAGCGCGCAATGCGGCGGCGAAGCGGCCGGCGGCTGGCGTTTCGGCAATACGATCGATGGCGCGCAGGCCGAATATCTGCGCGTGCCCGACGCCATGGCCAATCTCGCCCGCGTGCCCGAAACGCTGAGCGACGAACAGGTGCTGATGTGCCCCGATATCATGTCGACGGGTTTTGCAGGGGCCGAGAGCGGCAAGATCCGTATCGGCGACACTGTCGCGATATTCGCCCAGGGGCCTATCGGCCTGTGCGCGACGGCCGGTGCGAAACTGTCCGGCGCCACGCGGATCATCACGGTCGAAACCGTGCCCGAGCGGATCGCCATGTCGCACGCCATGGGCGCCGATATCGTGATCGATTTCAAGGCCGAAGACCCCATTGAGCGTATCATGGAACTGACGGACGGGCGCGGCGTGGATGTCGCGATCGAGGCGCTCGGGACGCAGCAGACCTTCGAGGCCTGCCTGCGCGTGGCGAAGCCGGGCGGTACGGTATCAAGCCTGGGCGTCTATTCCGGCAAATTGTCCCTGCCGCTTGATGCTTTCGCCGCCGGGCTTGGCGACCATCACATCGTCACTTCCTTGTGCCCGGGCGGCAAGGAACGGATGCGGCGGCTGATCCAGGTTGTCGGGTCGGGCCGGGTGGATCTCAAGCCGCTCGTGACCCACCGGTTCAGCCTGGAAAATATCGGCGCGGCCTATGATCTGTTCGCCGATCAGCGCGACGGCGTGCTGAAAATCGCCATCACGCCCTGAACCGGCCCGCGCCCGTCCGGGCTAGGCTGCGAGCAAGGCAATCCTGCCGGGCTCGAGAATGCGGATAC
>JBPOET010000353.1:0-2628 GCA_051251675.1 Parasphingopyxis sp.
CCCCTCGAAATCCCCCGATGGACTGCGTAGGGACCAGCGGTAATTTTGGTGTTAACGGCGGTTGACATAATCACTGCTACGCCGCCTTGATTTCAGGCAAGTCGATCAGTGCCGCAGGGTCGATCACGACGACCGAGCGCCCATCCATTTCAACTACCCCAGTAGAAATCCGGTGCCATTCTGGCTCGAACGCACCCGCCAGATCTTCGGGCAGTTCCGGACATTCGCAAACGTCATGAACCTCATCGACGGCAAGTCCATATGGAAATCCGTCGATATTCACGACGATGAGCGACTGCCACTCCGAAACCGACGCCGGCCGGCCATTAATGGCCGCCATGGTATCGATGACGGTAACCACATTGCTGCGCAATGCGGCCACTCCCGCCACCATGGGAGCGGCTCTGGGAACGGGAACGACATTGGATGCCGGTACGACCGACCCGATCGTATCGGCGGACATGGCAAACCGCGCACCGCCCGCTTCGGCTACAAGATAGAGTTGCTCCATAGAGGCTATCCTTTCGCTTTCAGGCGCGCATGCAGCGCATTCACTATTCCCGTCCGGTCATAACGGTAGAGCCTGTCCTGGCCGGGGGCCGGGTCTGCGGAAAGCCGCAGGACGTCGCCCGACTGTACATCCTCGACATAGTCGGAATCGCTGGCGTCGATCACGAGATCATAATCGTCGGTTTCGTCGAACGTGGTTTCGTAACCGGCCAGCTCGATCAGCGGGGCAAGCAGCTCATGCCGCCAAAGACTGTCGCCGCCGACAACCAGACAGCGCGATTTACCCGAGGACGAGCCATGGGATGCCCCACTTTGACCGGCGGAGAATTCGGAGAAGAGGTAATGCGCATCCAAGAGCTCGATCGGTTCGCCGTCTACGACGGCAACGCCCGCGACACGGCCAGGCTCGACCGCCGGCTCGAACGTTTCAGGAAAGGACCCCAGATCGGCCGTGCCACGCTCGATGGCATAGGCCAATATATTGTCGCCATCGCTGAGACGCAGGAGCCGGACAGTGCCGGTTTCCGGGAGCGGAGCGCAGGTCGCAACGGGCAACGTTTCATTGTCTCGCACAAGCCTTAGCCTGCCGGCCCGCTCCGCAATTTGCCCCACATCCGCATCGATGATGCGCTCGACGAGCGCCATGCGTATCGCCCGGCGCCGACCATCCCTGTCCAGGAAAATCAAGGCATCGGGCGCCGCCGGTTCCTGCTCCTCATCCTGCTTTTCGTTCCGGGAGCGGCTCAGCGACAAGCGCAGCCCGGCCGCAACAGCCAGGCCCGCTATGTCCAGCAACAACAGGGGCAGTCCATTGTCCGGCAATGCCGTCCCGGCATAGATCCCTGCGCCCATGATGGCGGGAGCGGCAGGTTTAACGACCAGCTCTTCATGGTTGAAGACTGCCGACACCATGATCGCATAGCGTTCCCGGCGATTGGAACGGACGATCACGAGATGGCGATCATCCCGGGTTTCCGGAACTTCGTCATCCTGCTCCCGACCCTCGAGCAGTCGCCCGAGCCGGATAACGGGAATGCGGTTTTCGCGGACAATAGCAAATTCCGTGCCGCCGATATTCTCGGTACGCGCCCTGCCTTTGCTAAGGGATACAATCTCTTCGATATTGGAGCGCGGAATCGCGTAACGATTGTCGCGCGCGCCGAAGACGAGTGCCGGTATGATCGTGAGGGTCAGCGGAACGAACAATTCCAGTTTGGTGCCTTCGCCAACCGCGCTCTCAATCTCGATCGTACCGCCGATCCGTTCGATATTAGACCTGACGACATCCATGCCGACACCCCGGCCCGAAACCGTGCTGACAGCATCGGCGGTGGACAGGCCAGGCTGGAACACAAGATCGAGCAACGCCTTGTCGTCCATACGCCGGACGGTATCGGCCGAAAGAAATCCATTTTCGACAGCTCTTGCGCCGAGCTTCTGCTGGTCGATTCCGCGCCCGTCATCGGCGATGACAATCTGGATCTTGTTGCCAGACTGGTGCGCGCTGATCCGTAGGACTCCGTCGCGGGGCTTGCCATTCTTCCGACGTTCCTCGGAATTCTCGATACCGTGATCAAGCGCATTGCGGACAATGTGGGTCAGGGGATCGCGCAGCATCTCGATCATCTCGCGATCAAGCTCCACATCGGCGCCATCGATTTCCAGCATCACCGATTTCCCGAGTTCGGCCGAAAGATCGCGCACCAGCCGGGGCAACGCAGCGAACAGGCTCTCGATCCGCTGCATCCTTGCCCAGGTGATTGCGTCGCGCATTTCGGCGATGCACGACGACATCCTGTCGAAAGCCGTTTCGACTTGGTCATCGCTGCTAGTGCGGCGAAGCTGGCGGGAAAGTTCGTTGCGCGAGAGCACGAGATCGGACACGCCTCCCATCAGTCGGTCGAGCAGTTCAACCGGCACACGGATGCTGCGCGCAGGGCTTCGACGCTCTGAAACAGGCTGGTTGGCGGCGGGGATTAGCTCGGAATCATTCTCATCGGCGTTGAGCGCGGCAAGCAACGGTTCGTCAATCGCCTCGTCAATCTCTTCGCCCAGTTCAAGGGCATCGACGATCTCCCCGATGCGGTCGATGACGGCGAGTATTGCGCTAACCAGGCC
>JBPOET010000354.1:0-2623 GCA_051251675.1 Parasphingopyxis sp.
GTCATGGCTCGTCTTCGTTCTGCCGGCACTGATCCTCAACTATATGGGGCAGGGCGCGTTGGCGCTGCGCGACGGCGAGGCGATTTTCAACAATCCCTTTTTCAACCTCGCGCCGGAATGGTTCCAGCTCCCGCTCCTCATCGTCGCGACGCTGGCGGCCGTTATCGCCTGTCAGGCTGTCATCACCGGCGCCTTTTCGGTTACCCAGCAGGCGATCCAGCTCGGCTTCATGCCGCGCCTGCGGATCAATCACACCAACGCGCATACGATCGGGCAAATCTACATCCCGCTGGTTAACTGGGCACTGATGATCATGGTCATCCTGCTCGTGCTGACATTCCAAAACGTCTCCAACCTGACGGCGGCCTATGGCGTTTCGGTCACCGGGGCGATGCTCCTCGATACCTGCCTGCTCAGCGTTTTGCTGTTCAGCTTCTGGAAGTGGAACAAGTTCTGGGCCGGGCTTCTGGTGGCATTGTTCTTCGTTGTGGACGGCCTGTTCTTCGCGGCCAACCTTACAAAAATTCCCGATGGCGGATGGGTGCCGCTTGCCATCAGCGGCGTTGCCTTCCTCCTGCTTACAAGCTGGGCCAAGGGGCGTTCGCTGATCATTGCGCAAATGCGGGAAACGGCGATGCCCGTTCAGGTATTCGTCAAGTCCGCAGCCGGATCGGCGACCCGCGTTCCGGGAACGGCCGTGTTCATGACGACCTCGCCCGAAGGCGTGCCGCATGCGCTTCTGCACAATCTGAAGCACAACAAGGTGTTGCATGAACGGATCGTTTTGCTGACCGTTTCCATTCTCGACCGCCCGCATGTCAGCCCCGAAGACCGCGCCCATTGCGAGGCACTGGGATCGGGATTCTACCGTATTATCCTGCGTTATGGTTTCATGCAGGACACCAATGTCCCCGAGGCGCTCGAAAAGATCACGACCTGCGGCCCCGCCTTCAGGATGATCGAGACGAGCTTCTTCCTCGCGCGCCAGACTTTGCTCAGTTCGGACAAACCGAAAATGGCCCCATGGCGTGAGAAACTCTTCGCCTGGATGTTGCGCAACGCGGAAACGGCGATGCAGTTTTTCCGGCTGCCGCCAAATCGTGTGGTGGAACTGGGCAGCCAGATTGAGATCTAGGGTTCCGGATTGCGTGCGGCCATCATCCTTGCCGCCGGGCGCTCAAGGCGTTTTGGGGCCGCCAACAAGCTGCTTGTCCGCCGCAATGGTAAAACGCTCCTGCGATCAGCCATGGAAACCGCTTTGGGCGCACCGGTTGGACGCGTGATTGTGGTGACGGGCGGGGACGCGGGCAGAGTGCGCGGTGCTGTTGCCACCGCTTGCAATAGCCGCGTTTCGATACTGTTCGCGCCAGACCATCGGGACGGACACCATGCAAGCCTGCTCCACGGCCTCAAAGCGCTTCGCCACAGGGAGCGAGAAGCTCTTATCTTCCTGGGCGACATGCCGGAATTGTCGCCAGCGACCGCGCGCAGGCTGACCCGGCTTTCAGCTGCTGGATACAAGGTCGTCAGACCATCATATCAGGGTACACCCGGCCATCCTGTCCTCATTCGGGATGTCGATTGGGTTCGCAGGAGGCTGGAGAAGGGAATGACGCCATTTGGCCGCGATGACGTTCTTCATGTCCAAGAGAACCGGCATACAGTGCTGGATATCGACCGTCCGGGCGACCTTCAGCGGATCGCTTCGCGGCGATGACGACAGGCCCGGCTCCCATCATCGTCACGGCAGTGTTCGGGAGAGAAGATTTCGCTCATCTCGATACGTTGCGAACGCGCCATTTCCCGCCCGAGCGCAATATGGTCCCGGCGCATCTGACGCTGTTCCACCATCTTCCGCCAAGCGTTGCCGGTGAACTGAAATCCCGGCTGAAAGCGGAAACGCGCGGTGCGCAAGCGCCTCGGGCGAGGCTGAGCAGGGTTATGTCTCTGGGGCAGGGCGTTGCTTTCGGTGTTGAAAGCCCGGAACTGACAGAGATCAGGGAACGGCTTGCCGACGCGTTTACCGGCCTACTGATGCCCCAGGACAGGCAGCTCTGGCGCCCCCATATCACCATCCAGAACAAGGTCGCATCGTCCGAAGCCAAAGCGTTGTTGGATGCCCTGTCCGTCGATTTCGAACCGCAACCCCTGAAAATCGCGGGACTGGCCAGTTGGTACTATCGCGGTGGGCCATGGGAAGCGCTCTCCGCGCACACATTCTCCGGCTGATTATCCGATCGAGCCGACCTCGTTGCAACTGAGATCGAACGCTTCAAGGCCCGCTTCGAGATAGGCTGCCAGCATTGGCATATCCATCAGCTGGTCGGTGACCGACTCGCCATCCGGATCGCAGGCTTCGGCTATCGCTTCGTCCCAGTCACCCGCGTCGAACGTTCCGTTGCCGGTCCAGGCCAGGGCCAGCAATTCGGCCCGCTGGTCTTCGGCGAGGTCGCCCAACGCAGCGACTATCTCTTTCTCCACCGAGTCGTTCTTTTCGTCGATCAGCACATCATAGCCGTCATCGTCCGACATCGGGCCATCCTCGTCGATCGCATCGGGTTCATTGGATGGCACCTGCGGATAATATTTCCGGGTGTTTTTTATTATATTGACTTTCATGTCG
>JBPOET010000355.1:0-2622 GCA_051251675.1 Parasphingopyxis sp.
ATTTCGATGATGACGACTACCGGGCCGTCGGCGCATCCATAGTCGACACGGCTGCCGATGTGTTTGCCGGGGCCGACATGATCGTGAAGGTGAAGGAACCCCAGGCGCAGGAGGTCGCGATGCTCGAAGCCCGGCATATCCTGTTCACCTATCTCCACCTTGCTGCCGACAAGCCCCAGACCGAAGGCCTGATGGCTTCGGGTGCGACCTGTATTGCCTATGAAACGGTAACTTCGCCCAATCGATCGCTTCCTCTCCTCAAACCGATGAGCGAAGTTGCGGGCCGCATGTCAATCCAGGCTGGCGCCCATTATCTGGAGAAAGAGCAAGGCGGACGCGGGATATTGCTTGGTGGCGTTCCCGGCGTTGCTCCGGCGAACGTCGTCATTATCGGCGGCGGTGTCGCAGGCCTGAATGCAGCGCAGATGGCAGTCGGTCTGCGGGCCGATGTCACCATTTACGACATCAGCAATGATCGGCTGGCCGAACTTTCCACCAATTTCGGCGCGACCATAAAGACCGGCTATGCGTCGAAAGCCGCAATCGCTGCCGCCGTGCAGGATGCGCATCTTGTGGTGGGCGCGGTGCTGGTTCCCGGAGGCGCCGCACCCAAACTGATCACCCGCGAAATGCTGAAAACCATGAAACGCGGCTCGGTGATCGTCGATATCGGGATCGATCAGGGCGGCTGTTTCGAAACGTCGCGCGCGACGACTCATGACAATCCGGTCTATGAGGAAGAAGGAATCATCCACTATTGCGTTGCGAACATGCCCGGCGCCGTGGCCCGGACATCGACTTTTGCGCTCAACAACGCGACCTTGCCCTATGTGATCCAGCTGGCGAACAAAGGGCCCGAAAAGGCGATGGCCGATAATCCCCATCTTGCCGCCGGGTTGAATGTGTCGGATGGCAAAATCCGTTACGAAGCGGTGGCCGAAGCTCTCGATTTGCCGTTCAACTAACAACCGGGCCCGGTGGGGGAGTCTCCGGCCGGGCCTTATTCCCCCCGGGCTGTTTCCGACGAATCTGAATCCGATTGGGATGCGCCCGGCAGCTCGACGGGACGGCCCTGCGCCCGCATCACGCTGGACAGCCGGCTTTCCAGATCCGCGCGATAAGGCGCGTCTTCCGGCGTGCGGGCGAGCAATGCAGTCCAGGTCGCCTCCGCGTCGTCCAGCTGTCCGGCCTGCGCCAACGCAAGGCCAAGGAAGAAAGGCGGCCCGGGATGGTCGGGATCCAATTGCGCGGCGCGTTCGAAAGCCAGCTGGGCGGCGGGGTTCATCTGCCCTTCGCCGTGCAGCAGTAACGCATTGCCGAGCGCGACCCAGAGATCGGCATTCTCGGGATCGGCGTCTATCGCGTTCTGGATGGCGTGCGCGGCGTTCATGTGATCGCCGACCCGGTTGCGCGCCTCGGCGAACATGATCCAGCGTTCCGATGTCGCATCGCGGTTATCGAGCAGTTCGTCATTGATGTCCGTGCTGCCTTCGGCCGGCCGATCGCGCCGGCTTTCGGTCGGCTGCCCCTCCAGCGCCGGGCTTCCCTGCCAGGCATAACCCGCCAGTCCGACGAGCAGCGCCGCGCCCAGCCATTCCAACCGACGACCGCGAAATTCGGCCAAGCGCCAAAGCCAGAACAGAATGAGCGCGATCAGGAATAGCGCCGCGAACCAGGCCATCAGCTTTCCCTCTTCCGGCTGCGGAACCGGCCGCGCGCAAGCCAGATTCCGAAACCGACAAACAGGAGCGGCAACAGCCATAACGGCCAGGTCACCCTGTCTATGGGCGGATCATAGGTAATCCAGCGGCCATAGCGTTCCACCAGCCATGCCCGGATGTCTTCGGGGCTTTCTCCGGCGGCGATCCGGCGGCGCACGAGCGCACGCATGTCGGACGCCATGTCGGCATCGCTGTCGGCGATCGATTGCCCCTGGCACACCAGGCAGCGCAGGGATTCCATCAGGGCTTTGGCCTCGGCCTCTTCCGCCGGATCGGGCAATTGCCGATTGGCCCATTCCGCCTCGGCCATACGCGATTGCGCATAGACAGGGCCGGTGAGGATCATGGCAAGGAACAATAGCGCCAATCCGCGGATCATCGCGCTCCCTCCAATGCGGCGAGGAGCTCCGGCACATGCTCGGGGCGGATATCGCCGATATGCTGGCGAACGATCACACCGTCGCCGTCCACGACAAAGGTCTCCGGCACCCCGGACGATCCGAGGGCAAGCTGCGCTTCGCTCTGGGTGTCGGCACCGATCCGTTCGTAAGGGTCGCCCCAGCGCTGGAGAAAAGCGAAAACATCCTCCGGCCTGTCGCGCACAGCAATCGCATCGATGGCGACGCCCGCGTCGCGCAGCTGCATCAGCTGCGGCGCCTCGGCAATGCACGGCACACACCAGCTGGCAAAAAAGTTGACCAGACGCGGTTCGCCCGTCGCCAGATCGGCGCTACTCAGGCCGGGACGACCGGGCAGCGAGGGCTCGAGCGAAAATTCGGGCATCGGCTGGCCGACAAGCTGAGATTCGATAGCGCGTTGTTGGGGAGACGTGTTTCCAAAGAACAACGCGTAGGAGAAAAAACCGAAAAAGATCGCTGCGATAACGAGCGGAACCCACAGC